>JAHJIN010000346.1 GCA_018823415.1 Chloroflexota bacterium
ACCAGAGGATGCCAAAACTGATCGGGATACTGGCCAGCACCCCGCACCCGACGCCGATGATGATGGGGCCAAGGTAGATCATCTCAGGCCTCCTCCAGTACGGCCAGGGAGCCCACCCACACCGTGGGGCGGGCCGGCAAGGCACTGATTTCGGTCGGGCCCAGCCCCAGGCCGGTGGCCACAGCCCGCAGCGCGGCGCGATACCCGGCCACATACGCCGCGTCCTCGCTATCGACCAGGCCGCGCTGGGCCACCAGCGACTCGACGCCGTCGCCTACGCCGCGCAACACGTGGGCAATGTCTTCGCGGAACCACACACCCAATCCCATTTTTCACCTCTCAGTCATGGCCTACATCGGCCAGGCGCCCTACCGGCACCTTGTCGGGGGGACATGGCCAAACCTTGCTTTCCATTTCCTCCGCAGTGCCAAAGTCGCTGGACCATTGACGGTAATGGAACGGTACCGGGTGCCGCCAGCGCACATGATAGCGCGCTTCGGGCAGCGGTTTATCTTCTCTGTAGTAGGTCAGTTGAACCTGAACCACTTTCATAGGCCCGTCGTGGGGATACCGATCCAGGTATACCCAATCGCCCACGTTGTATTTGGGCACTGGCAGCACCGCATTTGTTGGCATTAGCTTCCTCCCCTATATCCATGCACTACTGCGAACCGTTGACTCGGCCGCGTCTACCCAGCCAAAAAACACATAGAGCCGTTGACGAGAGTACCCCAGTACCGCGTGATACCGCGCCGCCTCGGCAAACTGGGGCTGATCCGGGTCGTCCCCTGGTCCCGGCTCGGGCAACTCGATGTAGCCCACCGGCGAGTCCGGCGACTGTACCAGGCTATGCATAGCCAAGGCCGTCGCCAGCAGGTGCGCCTGGCCGCGGACCAGCGCGGCCAGCTCCACGTCGGCGATGTCGGCTATCTCTGGATCTGGCCCCAGGTTGACTCCGGTGTGCTGGACCCACTGGACAAAGTCAATCGTGCCCTGGTTGCGCGGCACGTACACGCCGACCGGATACGCGAACCCGCGCAAGTCACCGTTGCGAGCCACGATAGCCGCGCCGTGTGGGTCGTGGCGCGTGCCGTGCATCTGGCCATACTGGATATCGTGATGCAGTCGGGCCCAGGCGCTCGCCGGGGTGCGGCCAGGAGATAGGCAAACGAAGGCGTTCATTGTCAATTACTCCCCGCTGACCTTGTTTGCGATGACGATCACGTCGGCGGGCAGGCCCGTGGTTTGTAAGACGAAACCCTCCTCTGTCAATCGTTCCGTAGTAGATTGGACATCGTCATACGTGTCTTCAACGTCCATGCCCAGCCAGGTCATCTTTATTTTGCCATTCGTATAGAGCGTAACCTGCATTGTGTCCCTCCACAAAATGGGGGCCGGCCCTCAGTCAGGCCGGCCCCCGCCCACGTACAACGTGCAAGCACTGTGGGCTTGTACCATCCCGCATGGGATGGTATAATGAGGTCAGCCCGACTGCTGGGATAATCAGCAGTCGGGTTAGGGGCTTGGGGGGTGTTGCAACACTCCCCAAGCTCTGCCCCCTCTAGTTTTCGAGCTTTTCCCGAGATACCCCCTGGCTACGCCGCCAGCCGCTGCGCGGCCATCTCGGCGGCGTAGCCTTCCTGGGTCCGCCAGGTCTCCAGGGCCAGCCCCCGCTGGGCCAGCTGGCCCAGCAGCCGTCGGGCCTCCTCGGGCACCACGCCCGGCGGCGCGCCGGCCAACCGACTGCCGGGCAGGGGCATGAAGGCGTGTCCGCAGACGATAGCCCCCCAGCCCGCCAGTTCCTCGATCAGAGCCAGGGAAGCATCCACGTCAGCCGTCGTTTCCCCGGGCAATCCAAAGATCATATCCACGTAGGCTCCCAGGCCGGCCCCCAAGGTGAGCTGCACGGCCCGTCGCACGTCGGCCACGGTGTGCCCCCGGCCCAACGCCTGCAGCAGCCGGTCTGAGCCGGATTGCGCGCCCATGGCCAGGCTGTCGTTGTCGCAGTAGCGGCGCACCAGGGCCACCGTCTCCGGCGTCACCGTGAGGGGGTGGACCTGCGAGGGGACCGAGCCCAGGTAGAGCTGACCAAAACGTGACCGCAGGGCCTGGAGCAGCTCCTCGATGGCTGCCGGGTTGGCCGTGCGGCCATCGGCCGAGCCGTAGGCAAAGCCGTCGGCTGTGACCAGCCGGACATAGCCACGATAGTAGCCGGCGGCCTGGGCCTGGTCCACGGCCGCCACGATGCTGTCCACGCTGCGGTGCCGCATCTGGCGGCGATACATCCCCGGCACCTGGCAGAAATGGCAGGCGTGAGGGCAGCCGCGGCTGATCTCAATGGGGCCAAAGACGCGCCGGGGCAGGGAAAAGGGCAGGTAGTGGTCCAGGTCCACCGCCGACGCCGGGCGGCCCACGCTCAGGATGCCGCCTCGCTCGTAGGCCAGGCCGGGGATATGGGCCAGGGCCAGGTCGCTGCCGCGCAGTAGGCAATCTACCAGGGCCGGGAACGTCTCCTCGCCCTCGCCACGCACGGCCACGTCAAAGCCCAGGGCCAGGGTGCCAGCCGGGTCGCCGGTCGCGTGCGGCCCGCCGGCGACGAAAATAACGCCCTCGCCACCGACCGCAACGCGGATAGCGGCTACCTGGGTTGCTACCTCGCCCACCGTGGGCGAGGTGAAGGAGAAGCCCACCACCACCGGACGGTGCGCCCGGGCCAGGGCCGTCACCTGGCCGGGCAGGCCCGGCCCCGGCCGCAGCAGGCGCAGCGGCACGTCCCGGGTGCGCGGGTCGGCGTCCAGGGCTCCGGCCAGGGCAGCCCAGGTAGGCGTGTTGTATGTAGTGCGAACTCCGACGATCATACCGTCTCCAGTATGCCGAACTCGCCCAGGGTCAGCAGGGTTTGCCAGGCGAGGTCGGCGACGTGGGCATCTTCGTCCTCCAGTAACGGATTTAGCAAGCCGGCCGCCATACCTGGTGGTAGGGCAATCAGACACTCCACCGCGGATCGGCGGGTGGGCACATCTTCCTCGCTCAACACGAGGTCCAAGATGTCCCGGCCCTGGCCCAGGGGATAACACCGGGCCTTGACGGCGCGGACCACGGTCCGCGCGGCGGCCCGACGCACGTTCTGGTGCTCGACCGGTTTGCCCCGATCATCCCGCCGCAGCCAGTACCGGATCAGTTCCAGCGTCTGGTCTGGCTGGTCAGCGAGCGTCCACCAGGTCGTACGCGCCTGGCACGCCCGGACCAGGCGCGCATCGATCTGCAGGTCATGCCGGATGCGGCGCAGGGCCTGCCGCGCCGGTTGCCGCAGCAATTCCGCATAGTAGCGGGTCTCTGCGGTCATGTCCCCGGTGACATCCAGGCCCAGTTCTCGCCGGGCCTCCTGGATGCCCACGACAACCCACTGGTCGTCGCCGGGCCGGTCGCTCAGGAGGGCCAGTGCTGCCGTCGGGTCGTGAGGGTGCAGCAGCGGCGCCGCTTCTGCCACCCGCCGGCGCAGGTCCACCCGCCACAGATGGTGCGGCGCGTCCTCGCGCAGCACCGCCATGATCTCGGCGGCCCGGGCCGGGTTGGCCGGGATGAGCTGGGGCAGCGCGGCCGTGATCCGCCGTTTGCTCTCCCAGGCCTCGGACCGGGCCACACGCAGCAGCAGGTCGAACTGTGCGTCGGTCGGTGTGGCTTGGGCCAGTACGTGCTCCACAGCCCGTTCTAGCGGTCCCAGGGCCTGGCGCCGGGGCAGCAGGTGCGCCGGCACCCGCTCCAGGTCCAGATGGCCCAACAGGGCATCGTGGATGCCCTGGAGGAGCAGGGTCACGGCGGTCTCCGCAAACCCGGCGTCCTCGGGCCGGGTCCGCCGCAGATCCAGGAGCAGCCCGACGATCCGCCGCAACCCGGGGTCCAGCAGGATCGGGATTTGCTGGACCACCTCGGTCATCGGCAGGCCCGCCGCCAACCGAAGCTGGTCGGCTTCCAGCGGAGACAACTGCAAGGCCCGGATGAGCAACTCCACCGTGCTCTGATGGGGCACAGCCCCGGCCTCATAGCGCCCGATGGTGGTGTGGGTACACCCGATACTCTGGCCCAGCGCCTTCTGCGACAGGCGCTTTGACCGGCGATACTGGCGCAGGAGTTTGCCAAAGGTATCTGTCATCAGTGTTTTCCGAACGATCGTTCTAGCATGGTCTGTCAGTCACTGCACGTCTTTAGTATATCACAAAACCAGAGTAAAATCAAGCAATATGTGCCAAACTGCACGTATTGCACGCGATTTGGGCCATTTTGGTTCATGCCGGAACACCGGGCGCTACCACCCCGGGACAGACCGGGTGTTGCCGGGGACAAAAAAACCCCCTCCATTGGAGGGGGTTAGAGGTCAGGCGGCCTTTTTGCGCCGCCGTTTGGGACGGCAAATACCCAGCGATCGCGCGGACCCGCTTTGCAGATCCACGTAGGTCGCGTAGGTATCCAGGTTCCGCAACGCCAGCAGCCGATAGACGTACTGCGCGGCGTAGGCTGCGACAGCCTGATTGACCATCAGGCTCTGGGCTGCAGCCAGACCGGCGCAGGTCACCGGTTGCGGCTCCACTGTGGGATCGGGCAGCAGCAACTCGGGGTGCTGCACGCTGGGCCATGGCAACTCGGTGCAAAAGCCCAGCGGCGAGATAACCGGTCGGTCCTTGGCCGAGTTGCCCAGGAGGACCTGCCCGGCGTGCCGGCTGTTGCCGGCGTCTAACCACCACCAGCGGTTCTGGTAGCGTTGGCGGTCGACCAGAGCCTGGTGGATGGCCGTGCGGGCCAGGTGATTGTCTACGCATCCGAGCACCAGGCCCAGATAGTGGCCGCGTTCGGGCGCGGCCAGTTGAAGCATCTCGGCTGTGTAAGGCTCCGAGCACGCCGCGATGCTCAGCCCAAAGGCCCGATTGTAGCGTTGCATCAGCGCCCAGGCCTTGGACTGGCCTACCTCGGCTGGCACAAAGTTCTGCCGGCCCAGGTTCGACGATTGTACCGTGTCGTGGTCCACGAAGGTCAAGGCGATCTGCAGACCACGGGCACGGGCATCATAGGCCAGGCGCGCCAGGTGAAGCGCCAGAAACGATCCGGTGCCGCCGCACCCGACCAGTATGATGGAGGCGATGACAGCGTCGCCGACCATGATCGGGTACCGCTGCTCAATGCTGAGCTTAGGCATGGCACACCTCCAGATCCCGCAACGGCCCGGCACTGTCGAACACAGTGGCCACCGGCACGGGCATATGATTGCCGTACAGGCCCACCCGCAGCCGGATCTCCGGCGCGGTGTAGATATGACCCATAACGGCGTAGAGCCGAAACCCCTGTTGGTCCCGGTTGTCTTCGGCGCTGAAAAACGCGCCCCCGCCCAGTTCATGGTGGGAATGCAGATCCAGCACCACATCCAGGTCATCCCCGCCGGCGTAGTAGCAGACGCGGGCAGCCTGGGCCTGCTGCGGCGGATAGACCAACTGTACCCGCTGATCGCGCAGCGCCACGTGGTAGGCGGCCTCGGTAGGCCGCGGCCAGGCGCGCCGGCGCGCGTCGACCAGCGCTTGCTCCAGCACCTGCACGGGCAACCGGCCCCCGGCACGCAGGGCGACGTGGGCCGTCAGTGGCGGCAACCCGGCCACCCGAGCCCGGGCCACCGGGACCAGAGCAGTCAGATGGCGCGACTCGCCGTACTTCCACAGACCGTTACCGGCCATGACGTAGGCGTAGACACGCCCCGGCGGTAGCTGGAGCGGCTGGCCGGTAAAGATCAGGTAGGCAGCCGGGCTAAAAAGGTCGTTCATGGCTGCCCCACCAGGTCGGCCAGTTTTCTGCGAGCCGGACACAGATCATCCAGCGGAAAGTCCGTTGTCTGATCCAGTTCGGCCCACAGCTGGGTCACGTCCTGGCGCTGCCGAGCGGATTTGCCGGCCGCCAGGTCCCGGTTAAAGACGCTGCTCAGGAACACGCCCAGGGCAGCTTGGATAGTGTCGCCCTGGGCCACCGGAAACGCACACGTGCCCTGGCAGATGCGCCCGTCCTCGTACACGTTCGGCACAGGCGCGTGGTAGAGCGCCGCCGCGAGGGTGGTCGGACGCTCCCGGACCGCGTGCACGCTGTAGTAGGTGCCGCGGCCGCGAAACACCAGCCCTGGCAGGGGCACGGTGTACTGGCGTGGCGCCCCTTTGCCGGGTTTCGCCGTCAACCTGGTCGGCTGTGGCGGTCGATAGACGAGCAGCAGCTCCTCTCCGCCCACCCGACTGTATGCCAGGCAGTCCGGCGGCAGCAGCCCGGACGAGAACGTCAGGCCGCTGAACGTCGCTGCCAGGTCTCCGGCATCCACCTCGTAAGCCGTGACTGGCTTGCCGTGACGAAACCGAGTCAAAACCACGGACTCGGTATACAGATCCAGGCGAGCCCGGATCTGCTGGTAGTCCTGGCCGCAGGGCACTTGGGCCTGGGCCAGGGCCAGGATGTTGTATGGTCCACGGGCAGTCGGTGCACCGCCCGGCGCAGGTTCGGGAATCATGTGCCCTCCAAACTATCTCGTACGCTCGCGATCAGGTCATCCAGTGAGCGTTGATCCTGGTGGACCTGTTCCAGGCCTACCAGGATCGCGATCACCACGGCCTCCGCGTCGTGGTACGCGCGATACCAGTGCATGTAGGCGTCCATGCGCTGCATGTCCGCCCGCGCCTCTTGATAGAAGCGGGACAGCTGCCGGATGTCCGCCAGATTCCAGCCCCACTCGTAGCCATCCTCGACATAGTCGCCGATCAGACATCCGTCGGGCCAGTACCAGAACGGGTTGTCTGCCTTGATGACCCCGTAATAGCTGCCCACGAGGCCATCGAGTGGGGGCGGCAGTTGCCGCAGCCAGTTGGCCATGCCCTCGACCTCGCGGTTCCGCAGCCAGGTCAACTCGGGCGGCTCGGGGTATCCCCGGTCAGTCCACCACTCCCCTACGGCGTCGACTAGGTCTTCTGGTGCGAAATCGGCGCCATCCAGGGTATACACCTCGTTACCCAGAGCCGCCACCAGAGCCGCGATCATGGGCCGGTCACTGACATCGAGGTCGTAGAGGTCTATGACCTCCCAAGGCACAGCACAGCCATGAATAAGCAAAGGGATTTCCAGGAGCGATTCCCCGTCATACATCATATCCATGGCCGTCTCCACGTCTACCGGGAATAGCTCGGTGCGTACCCGGTCCATCAGATCGCTTTGCAGCGCCGCCAACTGGTACGTTGGCGCTGGCACGCCGAACAACTGGCTATAAAGCTCGGCCAGCACCATCGGCTTCTGCAGCCGATCCAACCAGCTTCGCAGATCCTGGTATGTTGGCAGCCGGTGCTGTTGCAGGGCTGCCAGCACGCCCCGGGTAGCAGGCAGACCACCCGGGGCGTAGTTTAGAAGCCTACCGGCGGGGCGCTGGCTGGCGCAGGCCTGAGTTTGAGACACGCGTCCACCAACCTCGCTGACTGGCGACAAAAGCGTTCGAGCTGGCCCTGCGCCATCTCGAGGCGCGGCAGGAGTTCGACATACCGCGCCTCTGGGACGCTATCGACCAGTCCCAGTTCGAGCAACAGCTCGGCCGCGATGAGTTGCGCGGGTTGCTGTGGCAGTAGGGCCACGATGTCACCCGCGGTTATCGCGCCGAGCGACCCGGCGCGCTTGCGAAACTCTATTACGGTCACTCCGTTCTCTTCGGTGACCACCGCCTCCGCGTTCTGCACCTCGGGAAAGTGGGCGGCGAGCTGCGCACGTGCTTGCTCGTTCGTGTAGGCGTCGTTGTCCAGAGTCCAGCTCTGATCCTGGTAACGGATGATTCTAGTCATCTATCCCTCCTCACCCAGGTAAGGGGTATCATGGTCCAGACCCAGGCCGTGTTCGAGGTCCAGCAGCACCTCCGCTGCGTCCTCGTCGGCCTCGGCCGCGGCAGGCGTGTCCTCATCGGCCGGGGCCGGCGGGACTGGCTCCGGCTCAGGCTCGGCCAGCAGGGCCGGGCACTGTGCCAACGCGGCACCGATCAGGGCTGCCGCATCGGCAAAGGCCCCGATCTGCCAGAGTACGGGCGGTCGGCCACTTTTCGCCAGGGTAAGACCCACTGTAGGGGGCGCGTCTGGCGTGGCCGCCGGCATCACCCGCACGACCAGGACCACCCCCGGAGGCGGCGGTACCGTCGTGGTCGTGGGCGTTCGCCGGGTAGCGGCGCGCTGTGCGGTTCTCTGGGCGCGCTGTACCCGTGCTTCGGTCGCGCGCCGGGCCGCGGCCTGGGCTTCTTCCTGCTCGCGCAGGCGAGCGAGGCAGTCCTGGTCGAGGTCCGCCTCCGAGCAAACGGGAGTGGCATCGCTTATCTGCCGCCCCCAGTGATGTAGGCAGTAGTTCGGACTTTTACTGCCCGGCGCCCGGTGTTTGCACAGGGCGCAGGTCGGGGCCGCACTGGTGGGTCCCGTGGGCTGGAGCGTTGGCGCCGCCGGGGGCGCATCGAATAGCCCTAATTGCTGTACTGTCATCGGTTCCTCTCTGGCCCGGTCCCACGACCAGGCCGCCATCGGATAGGTGCCGGGGTTTGACGTGACCCCGGCACCGGCATCACTTGGTCTTGTGTGGCGGCAGCACCGTGCGCATAAAGCACGGTGGTCGGCAGCAGTTACAGTAGATGTGCCGCACCCGCAGCCGCCGCCGACAGACCGGGCAGCGCGCATAGCGCCGCCCGGTCATCCCGGTATCCCGACACAGCACGCCGCTAAAGGTACACCAGTGGCGCTGGCGTCGTACGTGCCGTTTCACGAGAATATCGATGGACCATCGCGGTACAGGTCCAGCAGGTCCTGGTAGCGGTCTTGCAGCCAGGCCGCACGGTCCGCGGCGGTCCACTCCGGCCAGGGCCGCTGGGCGCAGCGTTTGGTCAATACCTGCGCGGCCCGCCACTCGATCCAGTGGCTCGGCACGGTTGGGCAGGCGAAGGCGACCGCCGGCTGGCCGGGCGCCGGCGGCGCGGTCGGCTGGCCGCAGATCGGGCAGATCGGGCAGGCCAGCAACGG
>JAHJIN010000347.1 GCA_018823415.1 Chloroflexota bacterium
CGGCACGCCCAGCTCTTTGGCCAGCCCCTTGAGCGAGCGCGAGATGTCGGAAATCTCCTGGACACGGTTCTCGGCGCGCCGGCCGCGCATGAGCTGGAGATAATCGACGACCACGAGCCGGATGCCCCGTTCCAGGTGCAGCCGCCGGGCCTTGCTGCGCAGTTCGATGACGCTGATGCCGGCCGTATCGTCCACATAGATGGGCGCCTCCGAGAGCACGGCAAAGGCCTTGCTGACCCGGCGCAATTCGTCTTCGTCGTATTGGCCCAGCCGCAGTCGCTGCGAGTCGATGCGCGCCTCCACGCACAACAGCCGGTGCGCCAGTTGCTCGCGGCTCATCTCCAGGCTAAAGACCGCCACTGGCGCATCCTCTTTGACGGCTATGTGATGCGCGATGTTGAGCGCCAGGGCGGTGTTATGAACGCAGATGTCATTCGCTACAAAGTTGTGCGTGCCAGGGATCGTCAAATCATAGACCTGCTTGAGACCAGCCGGCTCGATGGATACAATTTCATCCCAGTAAACAGCGCTATGCGCAATATCTTGCAGGGGTTCGCTACCCACAGCCGCGGCCATGGCGGTGAGTCGATGCCTTGACACCCCCCGTTTTCCGACGTGAATATTGCTGTAGCCTTTGATCCCGGCTCGTTGGGCCAAGGAACTCCAGGACTCGTCGCCCTTGGCCTCAGCAATGTGCTCCCAGACCAGCGCCGGTACCGTATCCAAGTTCGGCTTGCGTCCCCGGCTATCTAGAATTGCCAGGGCCCGCGAAACTAGATCTTCCTTCCCCAAGATCCCAATCTCGGAAACGAATGCCTTGATAGAAGGAGCATCAGTAATGTCTAATTGCCAATAGCGTCTTGTCGCCCCATCATATTTGACCGGTCTACTCCTTGTCCTGGAAATAATGCCGAATCTTAGAAGCAAGTGCTGTATCTGCCTGACAAGAACACTGCTAGCAGAAGCATACCCAAGCTGTACAACATAGTCATCCGAGATCGCCAACCAGCCATCTGTAGCAAAAAGGCGGTTCAGAAAAAGAGCCAAAAGCTGGCGGGTTAGTTGAAAAACCATCACTGGGATCGTCTTCTGATACGCGTTTTTCCCCATTAGGCCCAATTCATCCAGCCATATGCACAACGCATTCTTGCTGTTACCGCTAATCCTGGCATACCCTGACGGGGCCAGGCTTGGGGGCTGAACATCAAGAACCTGGCAAAGCCGAACAAATGCATTGGGATTTGGCACGCATAGGCCCTTTGTCCAATGACACAATGATGCCGGGCTAACACCAATCAGAGAGGCTATTTTCCTCTGTGATCGGCCATCTGCGACAACGGCTGCCCGCAAACGGCTGGCGAAATCTTTTCTGCCGGTTGCGATGGCAACGGGATCGGCAGACACTCTCCACGAGGGAGCGCGATCAGCCGAGTTATCCCGCTTTATGACAAGTCCGCCAAATTCGTCTATAGACTGCGCAAAGTCTTGTTGTATACGTGGGTCCGTGTTGGTGAATCTGGGGGTATTGCCTGTCAGCCCCCCATCGCCAATAAGGTAGGCCAGTAGTTTGACCAAACAGTCTCGTAGACTGGCATTCCCAAAAACAGGGAGCGCACGGGGCACGGCGATCCTGGCGCCAACCTGGAGCTCTACCAAAGGCTTCCAACCGTCAAGCGTCAGGAACGGGTGACTGGCTGTGGTTTCAATGGTTCGACCAAGCCTGGTTGTGACTGCGAATACAGGCTTGATACCATCGTCAACAAAATCACTTGGGCTAGTAAACTCGAATTGCCAATTCTGCCCCAAGGTGAACATCGTCGCCTGGCGTTGGCGAACCAGTTCCTCAATAGTAGCAATACTACCATCTGCCAAGACAATCTCGGAATCAAAAGACAGGCATTTTCCGACGCTCGGCCGGGCCGCCAGGATGATCAAATCACCCGGCTGCAAGCCGCCGGTGAGCTTGTCCAGGTCCACAAATCCGGTGGGCAGGCCCAGGGTGGTGGCCCCCTCTTTTACTTGGTCCAACTGCTCCAGATAGGCGGCCAATATCTGGCTCAGAGGCACGAAATCGCCGCCCACCCGGCCCTGTGCGATGTTAAAGATCAGTTGTTCAGATTGATCGAGCGCATCGTCGGCATCTTCGGTGGCCTCGTACGAGAGGCGGGCGATCTCGCCGGCCGCCGCAATGAGTTCCCGCAGCACGGCCGTCCGCTCTACGAGCCGGCCATAATACTCGACGTGAATGGCCGTGGGCACCGCGTTGAGCAGCGACGTGATGTACGCCGCCCCGCCGGCCTCTTGCAACTGGCCCTGGCGCTCCAGGTCATCGCACACGGTGAGCACGTCAATGGGCTCGCGGCGTTCCGAGACGCGCATAAACGCCGCAAACACCCAGCCGTTCTTTTCCACGTAAAAATGCTCCGGCCCCAGAAAAGACGCCACCTTGAACAGCGCATTGTCATCAATGAGTATGGAACCCAGGACCGCCTGCTCGGCCTCGATGTTCTGCGGCACTGCTCGCTCGATAGATGCCATCTGTCAACTCCCTGTGGAATTCACCCGAGGCTCAGGCCCGCCCCAGTGGCAGGCGCGCCAGCAATGTGGTGGCAGAAGGCTCGGTCGCGCCCAGTTGACGCACGTGTTCCCGGGTAAAGCGCAACACGCCAATCACCACTGTCACCACGGCCACCACGTACACCAAACTCACCACCACGCCCACCAAGATCGGCACGGCCTCACGTGCGCCTGCCGCGTTATCCGTCACTCCCGCGAGTTGGTTCATCTTGTGTGCCCTCCCCTGATCCGGTAAGCTCATTATACCATCACGCGCAATGCCGGGCAATAGTGCATTGACAGTCGGCGCATCCTCTGCTATGATGCGCCACGCACCCCATCACGACCAAAGGAGATCCCATGTCTACCGAACCCGAGCCCACAGCTCATATCCCGCACATCCCAACACCGCTGGAAAAATATCGCGGGTTTGTCCTGTTCACGTCGCTGGCCTTTGCCGCGCTCTATGCCGAACTGGGCGTGTTCTTTACGTTGTCCCAGGGCACGAGCGACCGCCTGGTCGCCACCAGCATCATTGCCGTGGTGTTTGTCCTCACCTATTTTGCCTTCCTGGCCTCGTTCGCCATCCCCAGCCGCATCTACCAGCATCCCAAGGGCGACTTGCCGCCCCAGGTGTTGGAATTATTATTTCAGCACTGGGTGGCGGCTGCGGCCATCGTCCTGGTCAACACGGCCATCGTGCTGGGCCTGTATCTCTATCTCACCAATCTGGACCTGGTGGCCGCATACAACCTGCTCAAGGACCTGGCGATCTATGCCGTGGTTGGCTGTGCGTTTCACGGGCTGCTGCTCTATGTGCGCTATGCCGCGTATCTGTATCTGGTTCATCAAGAGGATCGAGAAAAGATGATCGTGGCTACCGCGGGCATTGGGGTATTGCTGGTGGTGATGACGCTGTACCTGTTTACCATGGAGATCATGCACCTGAACGGGCTAGAAAGCGCCGGGCACCCGCAGTTGGGTCTGATTGGGCTCCACGTGTACGGCCGGGGATTGTTGCTGGCCGGGATGGGCGTGGCCGCCTATGCGTGGCACATCCGTTGGATTGGCGATCACTGAACTGGCAATGCCCAGGCTAGGGATTGGGCACCGGGGTGATTGCCACGGGGATGATAATGACGTACAGGGCCTGATACTCGCTGTTGGTGGCAACAGGTGACCGACCGTCCCAGCCGCCCACGCCATAGATGCGCGTGTCCGAGGCCCCCACACCCATGTTGCGCCAGATGCCGGTGGTGAACGGCTCGAACTCTTCCCACCGGTCCTGGTGCACGTTATATTTGACCGATCGGACCAGGCCGGCGTCCCACCCGCCGCCGATCACGTGGATCTGATCAGCCACGGCCACCACGCCGGCGCCCCCCCGACCCTGCGGCAGCGGCGCGCGCGTCGTCCACGACACGCTGCCGGCGCCATTGTCTTTGCTCGGCGCATATTCCTGGTTGATCGCCAGGTCATGCTCGCCGTCATAGCCGCCCACCACAAAGACCTTGCCATCGGCCACGGCGGCCCCGGCATAGCCCCGGGCCGTGGGCATGGGGGTCAGTTCCTCCCAGGCATCGCGGGCTGGGTCATAGCCATAGGTGTCGGCCACAAAACGCAACCCATCCCAACCGCCAAACAGATAGAGCCGGCCCTCGAACGCTACCAGGGCATAGGCGCTGCGCGGGGCCGGCAGCGGCGCGACGGCCGCCCAGCGGTCGCGCTCCGGGTCATATACCTCAACCCGATCTGTCACCGCCCCGGTGCCCAGCCGGCCCCCGGGCACATAGATGCGTCCCCCCAGCACCGCCGCCTCCACATCTACCACCGGCGTGGGCTTGGCCGCCTGGTCTGCCCACGTATCTGACTGGGGATCATAGCGCGTCACCGCGCCCACCACACCGTCCGCCGTCTCGCCACCCACGGCGTAAAACTGTCCACCCACCACCGCCAGGGCCAACCCTGTGCGCGGCTCGGACAACGGCGCGCGGGCGCGCCAGCGCGACGCCAGGGCTGTCACGGTGGCTCCATTTGCCAGCGGCGATGGCAGGGGCGTGGGGCCGGCCACCAGCAGCGGGATCACCCCGCTGACCACCGTCCCGCCCAGTAATCCCACCAGCAATAGCCCCACAGCCGCCGCGGCAGCCACGAACAAGGGTCGTCGGCGCGACGCGGTCGCTGGTGCGGGCGCCGGCGCGACTTCTTCAGTCGCGACTTCTTCCGGCGCATCCTCGTCCGGCTCGCCGGGCTCTTGGCCATCGCCCACCGTCACCCACCCCTGGCTCACCGCGTACATGGCGACTTCGGTGCGCGAGTTCAGTTCCAGCTTGCCAAAGATGTTACGCAGGTGAACCTTGACCGTGTTCACGCTGATATAGAGATCGCGCGCGATTTGCCGGTTGCTGGCCCCGGTGGCCACCAGCCGCACGATCTCCATCTCGCGTTCGCTGAGCGGGCTCGGTTCCTCGATCATGGGGACCGGGTCTCCTGGTCAATGGGCCGGCGCGCCACGTACATCACGCGCTGTGCGTCTGCGCCTGGCGCTGTGAAAGAAAAGCAGTCATAGCTGGCCTCCAGGCGCAGGCCGGCCATCTTGAGGGCTGTCGCGACCTCTTGGGGCACATAGCCGCGCTGCTGGTGCTCTTCCTGGAATCGTTCATAGAGCTCACCACGCCGCACAAAGCCGGTGACGATCACCGTGGATTGTGTGGTGGCCTCGTCGTAGGTGTTTTGCATCACGATGGACACCCGGGGATTTTCGCCAAAGTACGTGTCGGCTCCCCAGATGTGCAAAAGGGCCGCGGGCGTGTTGATGTCGGCCAGCAGGATGCCGCCCGGGCGCAGCGCGGCCCGCACGCATTCAAATGCCCGGACCAGGTCAGCCGGCGAGAGCAAATAGTTCAGGCTATCGTACAGGCATGTGACGACGTCTACCGGCTCGGGCAGCGTAAAGGCGCGCATGTCCTGGCACGACAGGGCCACGTCGTAACCCGTCTCGGTCACCTTGCAGCGGGCCTGTTCGATCATGGCCGGCGAGCCGTCGACGCCATAGACGTGCAGCCCCTGCTGGGCCAGCGCCACGGCCACGGTCCCGGTGCCGCAGGCCAGGTCCAGCACCTTGTCGCCGGCCGCCAGGCCCAGGCCTGACTGGGTAACCGGCCCGTGACGCGGCAACAACTGGCCCAGATAGTCGATCATGCGCAGGGCAAAGAAGATCTGTCCCGATTCGTCGTAAACCTGGGCATACTGGGTATACATTGACATTACCAGCGCAATTGCTCCATCAGATAGGCTGGGATGTCGGCCAGGGGCAGGCGAATCTGCTCCATGCTGTCGCGCTCCCGGATGGTGGCCTGGTCGTCGTCCAGCGAATCGACATCGACGGTGACGCAGAACAGGGTGCCAATCTCGTCCTGGCGGCGATAGAGCCGGCCGATAGAAGCCGTGTCGTCGTACATGGTCATCATATCAGGACGCAGACGGTCTGCCAGGTCGCGGGCCTTTTGCACCAGCTCGGGCCGATTGCGCAGCAACGGCAGCACGGCCACCTTGATGGGCGCCAGAGCGCGATGGAACCGCAGGACCGTGCGCTTTTCTTTGCGCACCTGTTCCTGGTGGTAGGCGTCGATGATAAAGGCCAGCACGGTGCGGTCCACGCCGCCCGACGGCTCGATGACATAGGGAAAGTAGCGCTCTTCTGTCTCGGGGTCGAAATAGCTCAGGTCTTTGTTGCTGTGCTCGGTATGTTTGCGCAGGTCATAGTCGGTGCGGTTGGCAATGCCTTCCAGCTCGCTCCAGCCCATGGGGAACTGGTATTCCACGTCGTAGCAGCTCCGGGCATAGTGGGCCAACTCGTCGGGCGCGTGCTCGCGCAGTTGCAGGTTGTCGCGGCGCATCCCAAAGCGGGTATACCAATCAAACCGCTCGTCGATCCAGCGGCGATGCCATTCCTCATCGGTGCCGGGCTTGACAAAATACTCGATCTCCATCTGCTCGAACTCGCGGGTGCGAAAGGTAAAGTTGCCCGGCGTGATCTCGTTCCGAAAGGCCTTGCCGATCTGGGCGATGCCAAAGGGCAGCTTTTTGCGCATGGTGGTCTGGACGTTGTCATAGTTAACAAAAATGCCCTGGGCCGTCTCGGGCCGCAGATAGGCCACGGCCGCGTCATCCTCCACCGGCCCGACAAAGGTCTTGAACATCATGTTAAAGCGCCGGGCCTCGGTCAGCTCGCCGCCGCAGTCCGGGCACCGTTCCCCCACCTGGTCGGCGCGAAAACGGTGCTGGCATTGCTTGCAGTCTACCATGGGGTCGGTGAACTGCTCCACGTGCCCGGAGGCCACCCAGACCTGAGGGGCCATGAGGATGGCCGCATCCAGGCCCACGATGTCGTCGCGCTCCTGGGCCACGGCGCGCCACCAGGCGTTTTTGACGTTACGCTTGAGTTCGGCGCCCAGCGGGCCATAGTCCCACGTGCTGGCAAACCCGCCATAGATGTCGCTGCTGGGAAAGATAAAGCCGCGCCGCTTGCACAATGATACGATGGTTTCCATGTTGACCATGATGCTGATTTCACTCCTATCAAGAGATCACCGGCCAGCGGCCGGGTGTAAAATTCGTACTCCCAAATCTACCAGCTTTCAGGCCGGCTGTCAAGCCGATTCTGCAGCCAATCGACGAGCATCATCCTGCGCCAATCGCCGGACGTCGTCCTGCCGGCGCACCAGGTCCAGGAACGCGGTGCTCCGCAGTTGGCGCTCCAGCGTGTATTCCAGGATGGCGCGCATGATCTGCTCCAGCTCGCCGCGCACCTCAGGGGACAGATTGAGCCGGTCGGCCGCCGCCAATGGCTCGGCCTGCAAAAAGCGCAAGACCTTGAGGCCGTTCACGGTGATGGGCCGGGCTGTGCGGTCCGTCTCGCCGCAGCGCGGGCACAGCACGCCACCTTCAGCCCGGCTGATCAGGTTGACCACCGGAGTCAGGGGCCGGCGGCAACGCGGGCAGGTGTGCAGTTGCGGACGATAGCCGGCCGCCGCCAGCACGTGCAACTCAAAGGCGCGCATGAGCACGTCCAGCCGGCGCGCCGTCTCGATCTGGCACAGGGCATCCAGGAGCAGGCGAAACAGGAGCACGTTTTCCGTGTCTTCGGTGGCAAACTGGTCCACCAGCTCGGCCACGTAATAAGCATGGGTGGTGCGGGTGAGATCGTCGCGCAAGCCGCGAAAGGTTTGCACGGCCTCGGCTTGGGTGATGAGGTCCAGGCTGCGGCCGCGCGCCACCAGCAGGTTGGCGTGGGTAAACAGCTCCAGGTGCCCGGCCTTGCGGCTGGTCGGCTTGCGAATGCCCTTGCCCACCAGGCGCAGCTTGCCTCGGTCCGGCGCCAGCACCGTGAGCAGGCGGTCGGCCTCGCCCAGGTCCTGACGCTTGAGGATCACGGCCTCGATGCGGTAGGTGCGCATGCGACTCATGGGGCCTCGTTTCGGGTCTGCGGGGTAATGGGTATATTGTACCCGCACGGGGCGGGTCTGTAAAGCGGGGACGCGAAAAACCGGCCACAAGGCCGGCTTGTTCAATTGACGCAGCAAACCACCACTGCGGCTGCGGCCCTGAAGCGGCTGAAGGCACTGAGGGGGGCCTCAGTGCCTTCAATGTGCTCAGTGGTCCAGACGCAAACGAAGAGTTGGTCATGCGGGCCGGCTGGTGCCCTTGACGAAACTGAAAGAGCGCTGTTAATAGGGGACTGTTAGGCCAGACTTCATTCGTGAATACATTAAGAACACCATGGCTCGATGCATAGCTGGCAACCAGTCGATAGCGAGATGCCGAGCGTGGAACTCGTTGGAACCAGGCACGTTTCTGTGGGTACAAACATCCAACTTGTGTTACTAGAACGAGGATAGATGGATAGTTTTGACAATCTCATCTCGGTTGGTATCTAG
>JAHJIN010000348.1 GCA_018823415.1 Chloroflexota bacterium
CTTTCTCCCCCATAGGACCTCCGCAAAGTACACTAGAGGTCCAATATGCCCCATTTCTTTGCTCATGTCAATGGCCGGGAGATAAGCGTGATTACACCCCAATCAATTGCACACAAAAGAGCCACCGGGCGTGCCCGGTGGCTCTTGTAGTGCTTGGTCTTGCCGATGGTAACTAGTTCTTGATCACCAACGGCAGGTAGTTAAAGCTGATGTCGGCATAGCTGTCCAGCCACCACGGGCCGCGCTCTACCTGCCCGTCAAAGGGCCAGAGTTCGGAGTAGAAGGCGATAGAGCCGGGTGCGGCTGGCATCTGGGTGACGACGGTGATGGTCACCTTTTCGCCGGCTGCCACCAGCGGCAGCGTCATCAAGACCTCGTCGCTGGGCTCATCGTCCTTGGCGCGCGGCTGTACGCGCTCGGGCCGGACGCCCTTTTCGACCTGGGCCTTGGCCCCAGCCGTCGACTCGGTGTTGATCGAAACCAACGACAGGTCCGGGTCGAGCCAGTAGTACAGGTTGACATCATGGGCGTCCTGGTTGCCCAGGTTGTCTACCACGGTCTGGTAGGTCACCTGGAGGGCGCCGGGTACCATCTTTTGGGTGATGGTGGTGTTGAAGTCCACGCTATAGTTGCGGAAGTGCAGCGTGGCCGTCGAGTTGTAGGCATCGTCGCCGGCCTTGCTCAGCAGGTCGATGTTCACGCCAAACTGCGCGCTCGTGCCATAGCTGTCGCCGCCGGGGTTGCCGCTGCCGAGCCAGGACGGCGACCACGGATATCCATAATAGCCATAGATGGGGTTACCGTAAAAGTCCTGGAGTCGGAGGCCATAAAGGTCACGGGCCGGGATCACAGCGCTGCCGTACCGGTCCATCCAGTACAGGCTATTGCCCAACATCCAGTACCCGCCATAGTAGCCCTGCGTGTCGTTAAAGCTCGTGACCGCTGGCTTGGACGGATAGACCCACGGCCCTTCGCCGGGCAGGCCATAGTACGCGGGGATGGTAAAGGCCTGGGTGGGCTGGAGCGTCAGGCCGGCGTCATAGCTGTTGATACGACCGGTCCAGTAGCCATCGTATGTAGCCAGCGTGTCGCCGATGCGCATGGGCCACCAGTTCTGGTCCACCACCAGCAACTGGTACTTGGAGCCCCGGCTGGGCGGGTTATTGTGGTTGGGACCCATGGCATAGGTGGCGCTGTACTTGGTGTCGCGATAGTACAGCAGGGCCGCGGGCATGTTGTACGGGATGCGCGTGACCCAGTCGGGATCCACGGTGTTGTGGATGTAGGCGGTCTTGGCGATCATCTGGTCGTAATCGGTCATGGTGCGCCATTCCACCAGGTAGTAGCGGTTGTACGTGTTGTCGATGGGCACCACATACCAACCGGGGTCGGTGTTGGTCCACTTGTCAAAGGTGCCCGGCCCGGTAGCGCCCTCAAAGTCATCGATGAGCACACCGTCCAGCATCACATTGTCTATCCACAAACCGGGGAGCGTCGTGCCGGCGTCGGTCTTGTAGCGCAGGCCCAGGGTGATGGTGGAATCGGCATAAGCCGACAGGTCAAAGCGCAGCGTGCCCGCGCCCTGGGCGGTGATGCCATTCCCCAGGTTGTTGCCATTGGGGTCATAGTTGGTGGTGATGCCATCCATATCTGCGATGGACACGCCATTGATCTCGACGTAGCCATAGTCCCAATCGTTCTCGATGTCCCAGTAGGCGTCCAGGGTCAGCGTGCCGGTCACCCCGGCGGGGATGGCGATGTCCTTGGTGAGGAAGATGTCGGTCTGGTCGCGGCCGGTGCCCGAGTATGCGGCATTGCCGGTGCCAGCCATGTTGGGCGTGACCTCGGAGTAGGGGGGTAGATCGACCTTGACGCCCTTGTTCACGCCGCCGGGCGTCTTTTCCAACTGACCGATGGTCACGTTCCCCGCGGGATCGTCATAGTCGCGCGTTACCGTGGGTTCGTGCCAGTTGACGGGGGTGATGACACCGCCCACGTCAAAGGCCGCGATCATCTTGAACCACAGGGGCATGCTGGCCGGCACTGTGCCGCCCAGCCAGCCCATCCACGACCCGCCGGACATGGTGTCCCAGTCGCCCACCGAGTTGCTGGCGTCGCCGGTATACAGGTCGGGCAGCCCGAAAAAGTTGTGGCCAAACTCCTCGGTGAGCACGCCCACGTCCAGGCTTTCCGGCTGCACGGTATAGGGGCCCACGATGATGTCATCAGCGGTGGTGCCAGGGTCGCCTTCATAGACCTTGATACCATTGGGCCATCGGGCATAGTTGCGCAGGTCCGAGCTGTGGGACCAGATGGCAAAGGAGCCCTCTGCGCCGCCGCCGGATTCGTCACCCACGCCGGCATGGATGACCCCGAACGAGTCCACGATGCCGTCATGGTTCCCGTCGTACGTGGGCCAGTAGGTAGGATCGGTCCAGTACGCGGGATGGGTCTGGCTGAACACCTGCAGGGCGTCTTCCACTATTGTGGCCACGGGCACGCCGGCGCCGCCGTAGGGCGAGCCGGTCGCGCAGTTGTCCGCGCCATAGCGGCCTTCCGAGTGAGGAACGGTGACCCAGCCTTCGACGGTGCCGGTAATGTACACATTGCCATCGCCGGCCACGTTGTCGAAATAGTCCTGCATGGTATAGCCGGCCAGGTTGATGCCGGGCAGGCCGTCATCCGGATCCGTCATGCTAAGACGCACTCGACCAGCGCCCTCGTAGCCAAACATGAGCTTTTCGTAGAATTTGGGGTTAGCCGTGAGCGAGGGCGAATACCAGAGGGACTGGTTATCCAACGGTCCGGGATCTGGGATCAGGCCTTGTAGGGGACCGACGACAGTGTGCGTTTCGGTGACACAGGAGCCATCGGGCTGCACCATTGGGATGGTGAACGTCTCGGTGGCGCCAAAGTCCACGGCCATGTAATAGACCGAGGCCGATACCGGCACGATGGCCTGGGCGCTATCGCCGGAGGCCAATTCTTTTTCGCGTTGCAGAACATATTCCTGGAATTTGGGGCTTACCCAGGTATCGGTCTGCTTCTGGTATTTCTCGAACCAGGTCTTTTCGGCGGCTCGAATCTGCTCGGGGGTAGCATCTATCGGAAGCCCTTCTTTTTGCAGTTCGGCCGCAAGCACGTCCCGGCTCGGTGGCCGGAGGTGCGTGCCGCTGAGTCGATGTGCGCCGATGGCGACCCGGGCCGGCTGGGCCGGGGTCGGGGCCTGCGCAACGATGACGCCCGGGAGCAGGGCCAGCACCATGGCCAGCACCATCACCAGGCTCACTATACGCCAACTCTTGGTTGCACTCATTCGTTATTTTCCTCCTTGGTGAACAATAGATCCAATCTTGTATCGCGTGTATTGGTCCAACGTGCGCCGAGTCTATCTCTGGCGAGCATCACCTCCTTTCGCGTGTTTCTGCCTTGTACAGGAATGGTGATAGTTAGTTGGTAGATAGAATTGATTTAGAATCATATTCTGGTCGAATCTGACCCGATCATAGCATCTCAAGCGACCAGAAAAACGACACTCGTTACAGCAGGGCAAGCCGATCTAGATTTTGTACGAAAGAGTGGACGGTGTAGGGAGAAAAACCAGTGGGAGCGTCAGGTTGATTCTGTTCAATGAACTGTCTCGACTAGGTGAATAGTATAGCATACCCATTTGATGCTGTCAATCATTTTGTCAAGACAGTCATCGATCAACATGCCTGCCAACAGGCCGTCGAGCACACCGGTGATCGATAGAAAACCGGGGTAGAGACTTGCTCTACCCCGGTTCGTCGTGCTAGGGCTGCCGATTCAGGTCAGGTGGTTATTCCTTGGCCGTGAGCGGCAGATAGAGCGAGTAGCGCGGCACCACCAGCGTGGTGGCGGTCAGGTCCATGCTGCTGCCGCCCCAGGTGATGGTGGCCGTATTGGTGATGGTTTCACCCATCATGCCGGGATCCACATCCACGCCAAAGGTAAAGGTCCACTCGTCACCCGGTGCGATGTTGCCACTCCACACCATAGCGCCGGCCATGTTGTCATACCCAAAGTGCTGGTATGGCGGGTCATAGTCGTGCCAGGAGTAGGCGGTCCCGTCCGGGATCAGGTCGGTGAACGTGATTTCGGCGATCTCGGTGCCCGAGTTGATCACGTGCACCTCGTACACGATCTCGCCGTCGGTCATGACCGTGGCCGGCGCATCCTTGTACGACGTGGAAAAGTTCGTGCCGGTGGATACCTGGCTCACGGCCTCGGCACTCACGGTGGGCTCGACCTGCTTTTCGTTCGGCATGTCGTGCGAGGCCACCAGCGATGCCGTGTTGGTGATATAGGTGCCCGCGGCCACCGTGTCGGTTACCATTACGGTGATCTCGACGATACGCGAGGGCAGAACCTGAGGTGCCATACCAGGCAGGTAGATGTCATCCAGGCCAAAGCTCTCACCATCAAAACCTACGTACTGCCAGGCCAGTCGGATCTCTTGGCCCTCGTAGGCAGAAAGATCGAGGAGAACTTGGCGATAGATGAAATCTGGCCAGGTCTCATCAGCGCACATGTCCCACACCTCGGCGATGGGCGTGCCGTCAACCGCGGTAGCGTGAACCTTCATGGTTGCACCGCAGAAGCCAGTATCGCTCAACGCCCAGAACGAGGCCTCGTTATCTGTGGGAGTTGGCGTGAATGGCTTGGAGAACAGCCATTCATCCGACGCGGCTGCGCTATCGAAGCGGATCCAGCCGGCCCAGTTGCCGGTGCGAACACGTCCTGTCGAAGCGTCCAGTATTGTCCACTCCCAGGTCGTGGCGCCACGATGATCTACGGACCAGCCATCAGGAGGCGGCATGACACCGTCTTCAAAGCCTTCGATGCCTGGTATAAAGGGCGCAAGGGGCAAGGCACCGGCATAGACTACCTGGTTGAGCACCGGGTCATAGGTAGCGTTGGTCACAGCCACAAAGTCGGTGTTGGCCGGGATCGGGTCGGTGAACTCGAAATACGCCGCCGCGTCTGTGAGGTTGTACAGATTGACGGTGTACTTGAGCTCATTGCCGGCAAAGGTGATCGTCTGATCCACGTCTTTGGCGATGGCCGCGCTATCCGCGAGTCGGGTGATGCTGACCGGGATCTGCTTGAGCTGCGGGGCCTCGGGCGGGCCGACGAGGACCATGCCGTCGTAGGTCATCCCAGCTTGCATGGGATAGTTATAGTTGATGGTTAGCTTGGTGCCGGTGTCGGCCGGGATGGGATTGCTGGTGGCGCCGGTGACCGTGATGCCCGGGACCCTGGACTTGACTTCTTGGATCAAGTTAAAGTGCCCGGCGGGCCCCGAGTAGTTGTTCACCGCCACCAGGTAATTCCCGTCGGCCGGGTTGGTGTACATGATGTGCTCGTTGGCGTCTACCCCACCAGACGAAGCGCGCTGCGACCAGGTGGTGCCGGTCCAGTAGAACAGGGCCAGGTCGATGTCTGGGATGTCGGGGCTGCTGGTCCACATCTCGATGCTGACGCCGTCTTGCACGGCAAACACGTGCGTCCACTCGTACGAGTTGGGGCTGACAAAGTTGATGGGCTCGTTGATATAGTCGGTTTCCTCGGTACCAATGAGATAGGCCGTGGCGCTCATGCCGTTCAGGTCCATGGTAGAAGTGAGGGTAACCTCACCCACCAGGCCCTGGTCCACATAGGTATCGATGTTGAAGAAATGCGCGTCTTCAACGAGCAAGCCCACGGTCTTGGTAAAGACCACGTCAAACTTGTCGCCTTCGAACACGACGTTGTGCTGCAGGATCTCGTGCAGGCCACCCATAGGTTCGACTGCGCTGGTGGCCGGGAACATGACCCATTCTTCGTTCTTGCCGCTGGTGGTGTTGAACCGCCAGGTGGCACGCCCGCTGCGGTCCACCACGCTCTTGGCGATGGTGTCCAGCGTATACGGGCCAAAGTAAGCCGGGTCCGTAAAGTCGCCGACCCACGCGCCGTACTCGACCGCGCTCAACTGGCTGGGAGTTGGCCCCAGGACCACGGTGTCGATGTCGGTGTGCGGCGCGGCATCGCCCCACACATCCCGAACGAGCACGTGCGCGTCCGGCGGGAAGGCGTACTGGTCACAGGAGGTCTCGGTGGCCGTGACCAATACATCGTCGATGTGGCAGTCATTGCCATAGGCGCTGATGCCCAGGAAGCCGATGTACACGGCGGGTTCGCCAGCGTACGCAGACAGGTCTACTGTGTGCTGCGCCCAGCCGGTGGTGCCGTTATTGCGGCTGACCGCCACGCCGACATCCGTCCAGGTGGTGCCATTGGTGGAAACCTGCGGCTGCACCCGGTCGTTGCTGCTGGAGTAACCAGTGTCGTGATACATCCAGAAGGTCATCTGTGGCGCGGTAGCCGCGCTCATGTCCATGCTGCTGGTGGTGTACAGTCGCCCAGAGCCGCCGGTACCTGTGCTAAACGAGTTAAAGTAGACCAGGTTGGGCGCGCTATGGGCTGGCTGCCCGCTTGGGTACCGGGTCCCCGCGCGAGTATCCCAGTTGGGATCGGTGCCGGGGTCAACTACAATCTCCTCGGCCCAGCCAGTAGGTAATGCTGTCGGCGTCACGCCGTCAAAGTTCTCAGAGAGCAGCGTGACGGGGTTGGTCACCCAGTGCAGGCAGTCGTTCTCGATGTCCATGTAGAAAAAGCGCCAGTCGCCGGATTCTTCGCGCCAGCCCCAGTCCTGGTAGCCGCGCACGACGGCGTTGTTGTAGGGCTTGTCCTCGTCATAGAGATACGAGTCGGTGCCGCCCAGGGTGACGGTGCCAAGTCCATTGTACTCGGCCGTCACGTTGATGACCACGGGGATGACCGAGGTATGCGGTTCGCCGCCCAGCAGGCCGGGGTCGGTGACCTCGATAGCCGCCTCATAGTCGCCGGCCGGCATGTCGGCCGGGACGTTGACGGTGCCCTGGAAGGTGGCGGTGCCGCCAGCCGGGACGTTCAGGTTGGTGACATCGGTGCTCAACCACGGCACGTCGGCCTTTTTGTAGAACTCGACGCGGTACTGGAGGTGGGTGGTGACAGTGGCACCCAGGCCGGTGAACAGGTGGCGCAGGCCGATGAACATGCCGTCATGCATGCGGTTCAGCGGGTCCTGCACGGTCAGTTCGTTGCTGTTGGCCGTGGGCCGGTTGTAGCCAAAGCGCTCGTACTCCCAGCGGTCCAACTCGGTGCGCGGGTCGTTCCAGAGCAACTCTGGTCCCGTGTCCACGGCGGTCCACTCGGTGCCGTTGATAAAGTTCACCACGTCGTTAGCGTTCTTGTCGTCCCACACGTACCCGTTGCCGTTGACGTCCTTCCAGTTGTAGACCATGAGATAGTAACGCTGGTCATACACATAGTCCCCATTCACGTCAAACTCGTCATAGGGGAAAATCTGGCGGACGACCATCAGGTCGGTGTCGGGCGGTACGGCGATGTTGTACATGGAGGCATCCATCCCCGCGCCGGCGGTGATGGGGATCATGTACTGGAACGCCTTGTAAAAGTTGTCGCGGTTGGCCGCGCCATAGACGCTCTCGGCCGCCACCATGGCTGGCGTGACGGTGAAATCAAACTCGGTGCTGTCGATGAGCGTCAGGGCCTGGTCGGCGATGCCGACGTCAATGGCGCCGGCGCTGTCATTGTGAATGGTAAAGGTCTTGTTCCAGGTGTCGCCCGGCTCTACGACCTGGGCAAAGCCCGGATAGAGCGTGCCGCGATAGTCGCCGGGTTCCCAGGAGGCCGAATCGCCGGCCATATAGATGCCATAGTCGCCGCTGGCAACCAGGGTGCCGCGGTCGGCGTTCACCGAGCCAGCGCCCTGCTTGAGGACGCCGTTGTTGATGTCGGTGGCGCTGGACATAAAGAGCGCGCGGGCCTGGGCTGCCGTGGGCCAAACGCCGTTATTGGCCTTGTACGCCTGGTAGATGAGCGCCAGGTTGCCCATGGCCGCGGGCGCCGAGCGGCTGGTGCCGCCCCAGGTGCTCCAGGAGATGTTGCCGTCCAGAACGCCCCAGGAGCTAATGGCATAGTAGTTCAGTTTCTCGTCACCGGCCGCATACGAGCCATCGGCCAGCACATCCACGCCAGCCCCGGAGCGGGCGCTGGGACCGCCGTTGGAAAAGGCGGTATAGTCGTTAAAGTTGATCTGGTTGGTATCGGTGATGGTGTCCCAGCCGGTGGAGCCATACTGGGTGCTGGAACCGATCGCGATGGCCGTGGCCGGGCTGGGCGGCGCCGTCGTGCCATAGCCGGGCGCGCCATTGCCCGTGGAGAACAGGAACTGCATGGACGGCGACACATAGTTCTGGATCCAGGTGACGAGCTGGCCTAGCATGTCCCAGCCGTCATTGTCGTCTGCGCTCCAGCCATACGAGTTGGAGGTGATCTGGATGCTGTCCGTGTCTCCCGCTTCGCCGCCGCCATAGCCATCATAGCCAAAGGCGGTCAGCATATAGGCATCGTTGTAGCTGATGCGCCCGGTAAAGGACCAGGCATTGTTCACGGGCACCAGGTCGGCGTTGGGCGCGGCACCATAGACGGCCGCGGCCGGGTAGCCATCGCCGGGCAGGTTGCCAAACTGAGGCAGCATGCCGTCGATGTTGCCCTGGGCCACCACGTTGGAGGCGCACTGGGTGCCGTGGCTATAACCGCTGTCCCACGGGCCATGCATGCAGATCAGGTCACCGGCGTCTGGCGGCGCGATGCCCAACAGCGGCAGCGCGAACAGCCAGTCCATGGCCGGGACATAGTTGGCCCCGTCGGCGATCCAGTACAACATGCCGCCAGAGAGGTCGGCAATGCCGTCCGGGGGCACGCTCATGTCGCGGTAGGCGATCATGTTGTTATAGGTAGCAGGGTTGCCCACAGTGGCCTTGGTCAGGGGCTTTTCATCGCGAAAGTCATAGTCGTCGTTCAGGTCCACATAGACCGTGTCATAGACGCCGGCGGTGTTGGGGTCGCAGACCAGCACGGCCACTTTTTCGCCCCACACATAGTCGCGCAGGCTTTCGTCGGTGTGGGTGCCCACGTGGACCACGCCGCTCTTAGTCATCGAGTTGGCGATCACGTAGGTGTGCATATAGCCTGGCACATTGTACGCGATCATGGGGGTATACTTGAAGGCCGAGATGCCGCTGCCAACCGGGGTCAGCGTGGGCGTGGCGCTGGTGTCAATGTACGTGCTGCCACCAAAACTGCCAGAGACATAGGTGGTGCCAAACAACAGGTCGTAAAAGTAGGCCCGCATGGTGAACGAGTCCATGGCCATGGGCCAGCCATTGTACACGCTAGAGTAAGGATCCGCGCTGTTGTAAATCTTTTGGGTGCCCATGAGGTCAGGGTGAGCCATGTCCACGCCATCGTCGATGACGCTCACAGCCACGTCTTCACCCATATAGCCGCGCGCCCAGGCTGCTTCGGCCTTGTGCGGGCCTTCGGGCGAGACCTCGAACCAGTCCTCGGTGGGTGGCTTTTGGCGGCCATCACCATAGACCTTGGCGTCGCTCCAGGGCAGAGCGCCCTCGCGGATCTTGTCTGCGCCGTCCCGCAGCTTGGCCCAGTCCTCGGGACCGGGCTGGGCCTTGGGGGCCACAGAATCGTCTGCCGGCATGGGCTTGAACTCTTGGCGTTCCGGGGTAGCCGGCAGAATGCTCAAGACCAGAGGGTTAGAAGCCACCTTCATCAGATCGCTGGGCCGGATCAGGCCCATGAGAATCTGAAGGTTGGGGCTCTGGGGCAGGTTACCCTTGCCGGTGGGACGCTGGGCATAGAGCTTGCCGTTCACAAAATAGGGCCGCAGGGTTTCGACCAGGCCCTTGTCCTCGGGCTTGTCCTTATCCACATCGGCGCCGGGCTGCACCGCCTGGGCCGGTGCATCGAGCACGGCGATAATGTTGACAATGATCGCCTCGTTTGCGGCCGCGCCGTCGACCGGACCTACGCCCTCGGGCAGCATCGCAAAGCCCTTTTGCACCATCTCACGCAGAGACGGGTACAGCTTGGCGAGCGCCTGCTCGGATGTCTGGGTGGTCCGGGAGACGGAAACCGCTCCCTTTGCGTCTGATTTAGATGGTGGCGGCGGGTCCTGCAACGGATTGGCCGGGGGCGCCACCGGGGCCTCTGCGCTGATCAGGCCGGGCATCAGGGCCAATAGCATGGACATGACAATGACCAGGCTGAACAAGCGCCAACTCTTACTTGCACTCATAGTACCTCCTCTTCCTCAGTACAGAATAATAGGTGCGTGTGTAAACATGTACATCCTGAGTGTTCCTATCGATGGTTGGCAGCTATCACCTCCTCTCCAACGGGTAGACCTCTCGGGCAACGACTATACGAATGGGCCAAGCCAATTAAACAAGTACAGGGTAGGGAGCATGGTCAGGCTCCACTACCCTGTAACAACCACAAAAGGTCTGGGCAGCATTGGTCATCCAAGCTGTGGTATAGGTCCAGCAACCACTCGTCAGGCATGCGATCATTGTTGGTCCAATCATAGGATCTCGATCGGGTTGCTTGTGGGGAAAGAGTGCACCAATATCCGCAGAGGGCTCGAGCAGGTCTAGTACTATGATACTATCTGGTATCTATTGCCTACTCGCCGGATTAGTATAGCATAGTCGCCTTTCGCTGTCAACTTGCCAATTGACGCCAGAGATGCTATAATAGGCCTTGAGGAGACACTCGTGACAGCAACACTTGTCAGCAGCAATTCGATGGCCTTTTTCTTTGCGGAGCCCTAGAGGGCGCCCGCGGAGTTTGGTTGTCGGCATCCAGCGGCTACAAGCCCTCTTCGATTGATGGAAGGGGGCTTTTTGTGTGGTCGCCCCGACCTCAAGAGCCGGGGCTGGAAAACCCATCCAGCACTGCCTCTTCAGGGCAGTGCGGCCATGTGAAGCAAGCAGAGGAGAAAACATGCTAGACCAGATACAGGCAGTCAAAACGCGCGCGTTGGCCGAACTGGCCGCCATCGTGGACCTGGACGAACTGGAAACCTGGCGCATCCAGCACCTGGGGAAAAAAGGCACCATCACCCAGTTGTTGCGCGGCCTGGGCCAGCTATCCCCGGCCGACCGGCCCCGGGTGGGGCAGGCGGCCAACGAGGCCAAGCAGGCCCTGGAAGCAGCCCTGGCGGCCCGGCGCGAGGCGCTGGAAGCGGCCCGGCTCGCCCAGGCCCTGGCGGCCGAGCGCATCGACGTGAGCCTGCCGGGTCGCTCGCCGCGCCTGGGCACGCGCCACCTCATCAGCCGCACCGTCCGCGAGATCTGCGACGTGTTCGTGGCGATGGGGTTCAACGTGGTGGAAGGCCCGGAGGTGGAATGGGACCATTACAACTTTGAGATGCTCAACATCCCACCGGACCACCCGGCCCGCGATATGTGGGACACCATGTACATCGGCGAGGTGGGCGCGCCCATGCTCCTGCGTACTCACACGTCGCCGGTCCAGGCGCGTTACATGGAAACGCACCAGCCGCCCATCCGCATCGTCGTGCCCGGCAAGTGCTATCGCTACGAGGACGTGGACGCCACCCACGAGATGATGTTCTACCAGATCGAGGGGCTGGCCGTGGACACGGACATTACCCTGGCCGACCTCAAGGGCGTGCTGGACCGATTCGCGCGCGCCTTGTTTGGCCCGGACCGCAAGACCCTGTTCCGCTGCGATTACTTTCCCTTTGTGGAGCCGGGCGTAGAGATGGCAATTGATTGCCACATGTGCCACGGGGCCGGCTGCAAGCTGTGCAAGGGCACCGGCTGGCTGGAGATCATGGGCGCCGGCGTGGTCCATCCCAAGGTGTTGGAGGGTGTGGGCTATGACCCGGCCAAATATAGCGGCTTTGCCTTTGGCATGGGGCCATAGCGCGTTGCCATGCTCAAATATGGCATTGAGGACATCCGGTTGTTCTATGCCAACGATTTGCGGTTCTTGCGACAATTCTCGTAAAACGTCAAATGTCACTCGTCATTCGTCATCTCCTTGACGCCTGACGTTTGACGCCTGACGCCTAACGGAGGACAACATGCGCGTTTCTCTCAAATGGCTCAAAGACTATGTAGACATTCTCACCACCCCGGACGACCTGGCCCGGCGCATGACGATGGCCGGCGTGGAAGTGGGCACTATCGACCGGCTGGGCGCGGATTGGGACCGGGATAAGGTGTTCGTGGCCCAGGTGACGGCCCTGAACCCGCACCCCAACGCCGACCGGCTCCAGGTGGTGAATGTCGACTATGGTGGCGGGCAGACGACCGTGGTGGCCGGCGCGTTCAACATGCGCGTGGGCGACAAGGTGCCCCTGGCCCTGGCCGGCGCCACCGTCATCAACCCGTACGAGGAGGACCGGCCCCGGGTGACCATCAAGCGCTCCAAGCTGCGCGGCGTCGAGAGCAACGGCATGGTCTGCTCCGAGCGCGAGCTGGGCGTGAGCGATGATCACTCGGGCATCATGATCCTCCCGGCCGACGCGCCGGTAGGCACACCCCTGGCCGATTATCTGGGCGATGTGGTGCTCGAGCTGGACATCAAGGGCCGCTGGGACTGCCTGGGCATGCTCAACGTGGCCCAGGAGGTAGCGGCGCTCCAGCGCGTGCAACTGGACGCCGACTCCCAGCAAGGTCCGCCGGACGTTGTGCCGGTGCGCCTGCCGCAGGTCGAGTACCCGGTGGTCGGCCCGCATGTGGACGACCTGGTCACCATCGACATCGAGGACCCGGACCTGTGCGCCCGGTACACCGGCATCGTGGTGCGCGGCATCCAGGTGGGGCCATCGCCCCAGTGGATGCAGGAGCGGCTGCTGGCGGCCGGGATGCGCCCCATCAACAACATCGTGGACGTGACCAACTATGTGCTGCTGGAATACAACCAGCCCATCCACGCCTTTGACTATGACAAACTGCGCGATAGGCAGGGCCGGACCTCGATTGAAGGAGGCAAGCCGGCCATCATCGTGCGGCGCGCGCGGCCCGGCGAGACCATCGAGAGCCTGGACGAGGTTCACCGCGACCTGACGCCAGAGATGCTCATCATCGCCGACGGCGCGGGGCCGGTGGCTATCGCCGGGGTCATGGGCGGTCTGGACAGCGAGGTAACGGACACGACCGCCAACATCCTCATCGAGTCGGCGAATTTCAACCCGGTGAGCGTGCGACGTACGGCCCGGGGCCTGCGCATCCCGTCCGAGGCGCAGCGGCGCTTTGAGAAGGGGCTGCCGCCGGAGCAGGCGGTGGCGGCGGCGCAGCGGGTGGCATCCCTCATCAGGGAACTCGCCGGTGGCGAGATCGCACCCGGCATCGCCGACTGCTACCCGGTCCAGCCGTCGCGCGCGCCCATCTGGATCACCCCGGCCGAGGCCCGGCGGCTCCTGGGCATGACCTTTTCGGCGCAAGCCATGACACACATCTTTCAGGCACTCGATTTCGAGGTGGTGGCAGCCCCGAACGATGCAGACACACTCCTGGTCACGCCGCGCTACCAGCGCACCGACGTGGCCCTGCCGGCCGATCTGGTGGAAGAGGTGGCCCGCATCGCCGGGTACGACCGGGTGCCCATGAACATGCTGCGCGGCGCGCCCCCGCCCCACGAAGTGACCCCGGCCCTGTATTGGGAAGAGGTGGCCCGGGACGTGCTGACCGCCGCCGGGTACGACGAGGTTATCACCTACTCGCTGACCAACCGCCGCGCGCTCCTCAAGCTCTTGCCTGACGAGGTAGCGGCGCAGGTGGCGGCCGGCGAACAGCCCCGGGAGTTGCCCACCGGCCCGTCCGACGACCGGCAAAGCACGGCTGTAGCCGCTGTCAACCGCGCGCTGGTGCCGCTAACGGTGCCACCGGTCAAGGTCGCCAACCCCCTCTCCGCCGAGATGGACAGCCTGCGCACCACAGCCATGATCAGCCTGCTGGAGACGCTGGCTGCCAACCTCAAGCACCTGGATACCGACGTGTGCATCTTTGAGGTGGGGCGCATCTACCTGCCGCGCGAGGGGGACCTGCCGCTGGAGCGGCGCGTGCTCACCGTTGCCGCCGGCCAGTGGCGCACGGGGCAGAAATGGGGCTCACGCGAGGAGTTGGACTTTTTCGACCTGAAGGGGGCGGTGGAGGCGCTGCTAGCCCGGATGGGCATCCGGGACGTGGCCTGGCTGCCGGCCGTGCATCCCACGTTCCACCCCGGCCGCACCGCCGTCATCGAGGTGGCCGATCCCGATGCCCCAGCCCGCGAGCGCCGGTCCCTCAAGCAAGCTGCGGCCGGCATCCCGGTGGGCATCCTGGGCGAGGTCCAGCACGAGGTCCGGGCGCACTTTGGCATCGACGAGCGCTGTACCCTGGTGAGCCTGGATTTCGACCAGTTGGTGGCGCTGGCCCGCTCCGCGGGTGGGAGCGGCTACCAGCCGGTGAGCCGGTTCCCGCCGGTGGTGCAAGACATCGCCTTCACGGTGGACGAGGACGTGCCGGCCGCCTGGGCCGAGGCGCTCATCCGCCAGGCCGGCAAGGGCATGGTGGTGGCTGTGGATCTGTTCGACCGCTACAAGGGGGCGCCGGTCCCGGCCGGCAAGGTGAGCCTGGCCTACCACATCACCTACCAAGTGCCGGACCGCACCCTCACCGACGACGAGGTGGCCCGGGTACACGGTCGCATCGAGCAGCGGTTGGCGAAAGAGCTGGGGGCCCAGGTGCGGGCGTAGCGAAGGCTGTTAGGGCCAACTCTTGAAATCCTTGTACAACGAGCCAGAATAGCCAAAAGCGTCAACCTGATTGGTTCTGGTTCATCCAGGTTAGGGGGCGACATGGACTGGGGATACGGTTTCTTGAACTGGTTACGCGGGCGCGTGGGGTTTGGCACACGCGCACCGGCGCTGATGCTGTCATCGATGAACACCATGCCGCGCCGGGTATCCCTCATCATCCACAACCCGGTCATCCGGTCCGAAGGCGGCCGCAAGCTCACCGAAGTGCTGGGCTGGGAGGACCCAGACGCACTGGCTGCCCAATATATCGCCGACCTCCGCGAGATCAGCGGGGGCCAGGTCGAGTACGAGATCGTGGAGCGCATCGAGGTGGACGGCTGGGTGCCCAAACGCGACGGTTTCGTCTATGACGAGAACACGTATCTGGCCTGCTGGCGCAATCAGGCCGGGTTTCACCAGCCGGACGAGGCCGACTATCGCGCCGTCGCCGCCGAATTCGACCTGGCCCGCAAGGTAGAAACCGGCGTCATCGATGAGGCCTGGCTGTTCGCCTATCCCTATGCCGGCTATTACGAGTCGCGGATGGCCGGGCCCGGAGCATTCTGGTGCAACGCGCCGTCGCTCCCGCTGCCATCGAGCCAGCTATCCCGGCGTTTTGTGATCATGGGATTCAACTATGAGCGTATGGTGGGCTATATGCTGGAAAGCTTTGGGCACCGCGTCGAATCCATCATGAATCGTGTGTGGCGTGGCCGATTTGGCGAGGCCAACCTCTGGAATCGTTTCGTCCGCTATGACCAGGTGGCGCCGGGCCGGGCCAACTGCGGCAACGTGCATTTTGCGCCCAACAGCGTGCAAGACTATGACTGGGGCAACCCGGCGTATGTCCTGAGCAACTGCGACGACTGGCTCACCTTTCCCAACCTGGCCGGCCAGACCCGGCAGGTCAACTGCGCCGAGTGGGGTGATGGCGACATCCGCGCGCATCACCACTGGTGGCTCAAGCATCTGCCCCGGGTTCCCGGCGCAACGCAGGGCATCCTCAACAACTGGTGGGTCTATGTGGTAGACCCCAACACAGTATAGTCCCCTACCGGTGAAATTATTGCCCGGTGTGCAAGGATTTCACCGCGAAGCACGCAGAGAGCGCAGAGGTTGTTCATCATCTACTCAGCGTTCTTTGCGCTCTCGGCGGTTAGAATTCCGATTGGGTCTGGCTGGTCCAGGCTAGGCGATAGAACCCCAATTCCTGCCCCCGGCGGAAATCGGGGTTCTGGCCGGTGGGACTTTTGTCACAGACGCCCGGCCCCCGGTCCGGTATCATAGTGCTGTAAGAGTGACCAAGGGGCAACGGGAGGAAACATGGCTGACATCGTACTGCCCATTATTGACGGAGAGCGCTGCACCGGTTGCGGCACGTGCGTGGACCTGTGCCCGGCCCACGCCGTCGAGTTGCGCGAGGGTCATGCGGCCATCACGCGGCCGGAGGACTGTGACTATTGCGGCGATTGCGAAGACATCTGCCCCGAGGGAGCCGTCGCGCTGCCCTACGAGATCATCCTGGCTGAATCTGTGGAGCGTTAGCGGACAGCGGGGATCGTACCATTCGCTCCCTGCTCAGTGCTCACGGCCCCACCATATAACGGAGGAAAAACTGTGGCAAAACGACCAATTGTGCGTATCGACGAGGAACTGTGCAACGGCTGTGGCCTGTGTGTGACGCCCTGTGCGGAGGGGGCCATTGAGATCGTGGACGGCAAGGCCAGGGTGCTCAAAGAAGAATTATGCGACGGGGCCGGGTTCTGCTTGAGCGTGTGCCCCACCGGCGCGCTGACTGTCGAAGAGAGAGAAGCCCCGGCCTTTGACCACGCCGCCGCCGAGGCCCTCATGGCCCAACGCGGCCCCACCTATATCGCGCAGACCTGCTTCATGTGCAAGGGGAGCGAGGACCAGGTGCCGCTGGTGCCGTGCCGGTTCCAGGGTTCCAGCCTGTGGGTCTGCACTCACTGCCTGCCCCGGCTGATCCACGGCTAACCCACGGACTTGCGCGGCAGGCGAATTTGTGGTAAAATCACCCGCGACGTGCGGGGCGCATTCGTCTAGTGGCCTAGGACACCTCCCTCTCAAGGAGGAGATCAGGGGTTCGAATCCCCTATGCGCTACCAAGTCGCTCCCTCGTGCCCTACGGTTTGGCGCCGTGGGGCTTTAATATTGGCCCATCCGGTGACTCATGACTCGCCCGCAACCGGCAGCCATCCTCATCCTGCTCGTGCTTCTGACCGCGAGCCTGGCGCCCGCCATCACGGCCCAGGCCCCGCAGCGACCCCTGGGCTGCCTGTTTACCGAACCCCAGCCTCACCTCTTGCGCCTGCCGCCGCGCGATGGCGCCCAAACCACCCCCACCGAACTGACCGTGGACCTGAGCGCCGACCTGCCGCCGGTGGGCAACCAGGGCGCCCAGCCCAGTTGCGTGGCCTGGGCCACCGCCTATTATTTCAAGACCTACCAGGAAAAACGCGAGCGCGGCAGCCTCACCCCCCTGAGCCCGGCCTATGCCTTTAACCAGATCTATATCGCCTATTCCGGCGGGGTGGCGGCCTATGTGGGCGACGCGCTGGACCTGCTGGTGAACCAGGGCTGCGCGCCGTGGGACCAGTTTCCCTACCAGGACAACGATTATCAGACCCAGCCCACCTACGAGCAGCGACGCTACGCATTGCCCTACCAGTCGGCGGACTATGGCGCGTTTTTCCTCAGCAACCTGGGCGACCCGCGCACTCCTACGTTGGCGAACAATGACCTGCTACCGCTCAAGGCGCAATTGGCCGGCGGCGAGCCGGTGGTGCTGGTTCTCCCCATCTATGCCGAGTTTGACGCGCCGGCCGGCCCGCACGCCATCGTGGATGTGCCGGCCAATACCCTCACCTTTCGCGGCGGGCACGCCATCCTGCTGGTGGGCTATGACGACGCCATTGGCGGGTTCAAGTTTGTCAATTCCTGGGGCACCGCCTATGGCGACCACGGCTTTGGCTATCTCACCTACGACTTTGTGCGATACTATGGCTCTGAGGCTTGGTGGATGACCGACCGCCTGGCCCAGGGACCGTATAGCGTGTGTGGGCACGTGCGCAACGTGGCCGGGGCGCCGCTGGCTGATACCATCCTCACCATCGAAGACGCGCTCCCGGTATCCACCAGCGCCGATGGGTTTTACGGTTGGGGTGGTCTGGCCGCCGGCGGTCAGGTGGTTCGGCCGGCCAAGCCGGATTATACCTTTGACCCCGAGAACCTGTGGGTGAACATAGACGGGGCCATGCAAGACATCGACTTTGTGGGCATATCGCCCAACACCGCGCCGCTGGACTGTGCCGGCGTCATGGACGCCAAGATGGGTGGCCAGTTCACCGGCGATACCGCCAGCGCGCCGTTCAACGTCCACCGGTATAGCTGCGTGGATTGGAACGAAAGCGGTCCGGAGTACATCTATCGCGTCATATCCAACCGCACTGGCACCATCCGGGCCACCTTGCGCGCTGCCAGCGCCGATCTGGACGTGTTCATCCTGACCGCCTGCGACGAGGCCACCTGTCTGGCAGCCGGCAATACCCAGGCCGGCGTGACCGATGCGCCGGCCGGCACCTATTACGTGGTGGTCGACGGCTATAACGGCGCCCACGGCACCTACACCCTCGACATCGCCATGCCTTGGTACTGGGCGTATAACCTGTACCTGCCCTTGATCCGGCGCACACCCTAGCCTCGAGGCCAGATGGAACCTACTCCAGATGACGCCCTGACAGACCCGCCCGGCCAACCGACTCTCTTTCTGGCGGGCAACCTGCGCCGGGCCGTGCTCGCCCTGGCCGTGCCGGTGATCCTGGAACAGCTCTTGAACATGAGCGTGATGCTGGTGGACACGGCACTGGTGGGGCACCTGGGCGCGTCGGCGCTGGCCGCGGCCGGCCTATCCAACCAGGTCGTCACCCTGGTGTCGGCCGTGTTCATGGCCATTGCCACCGGCAGCACGGCGCTGGTGGCGCGCTATGTGGGGGCCGGCGAACCGCGCCGGGCCAATCAAGTGCTGGGGCAGTCCATCATCCTGGGTCTGCTCATGGGCGGCGTCAGCACCGGCCTGTGCCTGCTGTTGGCCTATCCAATCATTGCGTGGCTGGGCGCCGCGCCAGACGTGGTGGCGCAAGGTGGCCTCTATTTGAGCATTTCCAGCGCGTCGTTGGTTCTGTTTGCCCTGCTGAACATTGGCAACGCGGTACTGCGCGGGGCCGGCGACACCCGCACTCCCATGCTCGTCATGGCCGTGGTCAACGTGGTCAACATTGCGGCCGCTTATGGATTGATCCACGGCATCATGGGCTTGCCGGCGCTGGGCGTGGCCGGTTCGGCCTGGGGCGGCACCATTGCCCGGAGCGTAGGCGGCGTGCTGATAGTGCTGGCGCTCGTGGCCGGCCGGCGCGTGGTGCGGTTCCGCTGGCGCGATGTGTGGCCCGTGAACCCTGCCGAGATGCGCCGCATCGTAGACATTGGGCTGCCGGCCGGTGCCGAGCAGGGCCTCATGCGCCTGGCCCAGTTGTTCTTTGCCATGTTTATCACCGGGCTGGGCACCGTGGCCTATGCGGCCCATCAGGTAAGCATCATGGGCTTGAGCATTGCCTTTATGCCCGGGTTCGCCTTTGCCGTAGCTGCCACCACCATCGTGGGCCAGGGCCTGGGCATGCGCCGCGCCGATCTGGCCAAGGCCGGCACCAACGAATCGTGGCGCCTGGCGACCCTGGTCATGGTGATCATGGGGGCCGTGGCGTTCCTGGTCCCCGAGATATTGCTGCGCTTTTTCACCGACGACGCGGCGGTCATTGCCACTGGCACGCTGCCCCTGCGCGTGGCCGCCCTGGCCATGCCCGGCCTGGCGGCCAGCATGGTCTTTTCTGGCGGACTGCGCGGCGCCGGCGACACGCGCTGGCCGTTGCTCATTAGCTCGCTATCCGTCTGGATCATTCGCCTTGGCGGCGGTGCGCTGGTGGTCTATGGGCTGGGCGGGGGACTGTTGGGCGCGTGGGCTGTCATCGGGCTGGACCTGACGACCCGGGGCGTGTTGTTCTGGTGGCGCTTTCGGGCCGGCCGCTGGATGCACATCGAGCTATAAGCTCCGCTTGCGGCCCGGCCAGGGGTGGGGTATAATGCCTTACTTGGGATACTCCCAATCTGAACCACTCAGGGCCAAGCCAGAAATTTAACCGCCGAGAACGCTGAGCAAATGATGAAAAACCTCTGCGCTCTCGGCGTGCTCTGCGGTGAAATCCTGGCTCACTGGACCAGAATTTCGCTGGTAACGTAATAACCGAAGTGAGACCGAAGACCACTTGTGCTACAATGGGTGTCGGGCAGTCACCCCCACCCGGCATTTCGCAGAAGAAAAGGAGACAGACGTGACAGTCAGAGTAGCGATCATTGGCGTGGGCAACTGTGCCTCATCCCTGGTACAAGGCGTGTACCATTACCGCAACGCCACCGAAGATGCCTTTGTCCCGGGACTCATGCACGTGAACCTGGGCGGCTACCACGTGCGCGACATCGAGTTTTCGGCCGCGTTCGACATCGACCAGAACAAGGTGGGCAAGGACCTAAGCGAGGCCATCTATGAAGCACCCAACAACACCCATCGTTTTTGCGACGTGCCCCACCTGGACGTGCCCGTTGCCCGGGGCATGACCCACGACGGCCTGGGCAAATATCTCAAGCAGGTCATCACCAAGGCCCCCGGTGCCACCGCGGACATTGTGCGCATCCTCAAGGACACCGGCACCGATGTGGTGATCAACTATTTGCCCGTGGGCAGCGAAATGGCGACCAAGTGGTACGTGGAGCAAATCCTGGACGCCGGGTGCGGCTTTGTGAACTGTATGCCGGTATTCATCGCTCGCGAAGGCTACTGGCAGCAGCGGTTCGAGGAGCGCGGCCTGCCGGTCATCGGCGACGATATCAAGTCGCAAGTGGGCGCTACCATTGTCCACCGCGTGCTCACCCGCCTCTTTGGCGACCGGGGCGTCAAGCTGCTGCACACCTATCAACTCAACTTTGGCGGCAACATGGACTTTTTCAACATGCTGGAACGCGAACGCCTGGAGAGCAAAAAGATCTCCAAGACCAACGCCGTCACCAGCCAGCTCGATTTCGCCCTGCCGCCAGATGATGTGCATGTGGGACCAAGTGATTACGTGCCCTGGCTCACCGACCGCAAGTGGTGCTATATCCGCATGGAAGGCGAGACCTTTGGCGGCGTGCCGCTGAACCTGGAATGCAAGCTCGAAGTATGGGACAGCCCCAACTCGGCCGGAGTGGTCATCGACGCGGTGCGTTGCTGCAAACTGGCCCTGGATCGGGGCATCAAGGGCGCGCTGTTGGGCCCTTCGGCGTATTTTATGAAAAGCCCACCAGTGCAATACCGCGACGACGAGGCGCGCGACATGGTCGAAGCCTTTATCGCCGGTTCCGCGTCGGAATAGGCAAGTATGCTGGTCTGGGTTATTCGTGGCCTAAGCTGGCTGGCCGGCAGGCTGCCTCGGCGACTGGACTATGCCGTGGCGATCCCCGTCCTGCTGACTTTTTATGCGGGCTGGCCCCGGTGGCGGGCCGCCATCCAGGAGAACCTGGGCCACGTACTCGGCCCCACCGCGCCCCGGTCCCAGGTCCGGCGCACGGCACGCCAGGTCATGCGCAACTATGCCAAGGTCCTGGTCGAGTTCTTGCGCCTGCCCCACCTGAAAGAAGACGAGATTACCCGCGCCGTGGCCAACGTGCCAGGCGAAGAACATCTGATAGCCGTGCGAGACGCCAAGCAGGGCGTGATCGTTGCCACCTTGCACCTGGGCAACTGGGACATTGCGGCGCTGGGCATGGTCTATCGGGGGCTGCCGGTCCATGTCTTTACCGACTCGTTCGGCAGCCCCCAGTTCGATGCTCTGATCCATTCGTATCGCACCCGACAGGGCATCCAGCTCATCCCGGCCAACGGTATGGCCGTGCGCCGGGCCTATCGCATCCTGAAACAGGGCGGGGCGGTGGCGATTGCCTTTGACGTGCCGGTGCCGCTGGAAGAGGGCGGCATCCCCGTGCGGTTTTTCGACGGGACGATCATGGCGCCGGCCGGCCCGGCGCGCCTGGCCCTGCGCACCGGCGCCGTGGTGCTGCCCGGCATCAGCGTGCGCCAGCCCGACGATTCGTTTCGCGGCTGGATCAAACCCCCGGTGACCATCGAGCCCACCGGCGACGAAGAACAGGACGCGCGCCTGCTGACCCAGGCCATCGCCCACGAGTGCGAGGACTTTGTGCGACATCACCCAGAGCAATGGTACATGTTTCGTCCCCTGTGGACGGATCATTCGTAGCGGGGGAATCACCATGTCACCACCAGATGCAGATATCGCCATCCCTATCCCAGCCAGCGCCAAGTCGACCAGATTGGGTCTCCGGCAGCGGCTCGCCAAGTCTCTGGCCCAATGGCGGCAGAATATACCGTCCATCCTGATGCTGCTGGCCCTCAAGACTGCCGCCGCGCTCACGCGCATGGTCCCCCGCTGGGTAGCCTACTGGATCGCTAGCCGGCTGGCCGATGTCGTGTTTGTGCTGTGGCGCACCGGCCGCCGCGAGACCATCACCAACATGCGTCACGTGCTGGGGCCGGACGCCACCACGGCCCAGGTACGCAACCTGGCACACCAGGCCATGCGGTACTATTTCTTGATGCTAGTCGAGTTTCTCGATCTGCGCTACATGAGCCGCGAACAAGCGCTGGGCCGGGTCCGCAAAGTGCGCGGCCTGGACTATGTCCATGCGGCCATCGCCCGTGGCCGGGGCGTCATCCTGGTGGGCGTTCACCACGGGTGCTGGGATCTGGCCGGGGTGGTGGCTAGCAGCTACCAGTGGCCCATCAGCGCCGTGGCCGACACCTATCACTACCAGCCGCTCGACAGGTGGGTCTTTGAGCACCGCGAGGCTTGGGGGATTAGGTTTCTCTCGACCCGCGAGCCGCAAGCCCTACGCACGGCGTTCAAATGCCTGCGCGACAACGAGGTGCTGGCCCTGGTGATCGACCGGCCCATGAACGGCGAAGGCATCCCGGTGCGTTTCTTTGATGCCGACATCACCTTTCCCCCCGGGGCCGCGGGCATTGCCCTGCGCACCGGCGCCACCGTCATCCCCGGCTACTTTGTCCGTCAGGCCGACAATACCTTCCTGGCCGAGTTGCTGCCGCCGGTCGAGTTTGTGCCCACCGGCAACCGCGAACAAGACGTGCGCGGCTACACCCAGGCCATCGTCACGCGACTCGAAGAGATCGTGCGCAGCTACCCGGAGCAGTGGTACGCCTTCAAGCTGCTCTGGGACGAGGACCATCGACCGGCAAAGGTGTAAAACGCTCATGCCAAAATACTATGCGTTCCGCCTGGCCGGGTTCCTGGTACCGTTCATCCCCCAACGCCTGGCCTACGCGATCATCAGCCTGCTGGCCGGCATCCTGAGCCTGTTGCCGCTGCCTGCCAACCGTGCCGTGCGCGCCAACCTGCGCCAGATCGTGGGGCCAGAGGTCGACGAAGCCGAGATCCGGCGGCTGGTCCGGTCGGCTTTGCGCAACAATGTGATCAACTATTACGAACTGTTCCTGCTCCCCACTCTGTCGCTGGACCAGATCGCGCAACGCATGACCACCCACGGCGCCGAATATCTACACCAGGCCCGGGCCGCCAACAAGGGTCTGATCATCACCACGGCCCACTTTGGCAACTTTAACATGGCCGGCCAGATGGTCAGCCATTTCCAGATCCCCACCATCGTGGTGGTGGAAAACCTGGAGCCTCCGGCGTTTCGGGACTATGTGTGTCAGTTGCGCGCGGCTAATGGCCTGCGATTCATCCCGGTGGGCCAATCGCTGCGCCCCATCGTGCGGGCACTGCATAACAACGAGGGCGTGGGACTGGCTGCCGACCGCGACGTGACCGGCGGCGGCGAGTGGTTCACCTTCTTTGGCGCGCCGGCCCGCATCCCGGTGGGCCACGTCAAGCTGGCCCTACGGACCGGGGCCGCAATCCTGCCCTGTTTCGTGGTGCGCCAGCTCGACAATCACTGCCAGATATACATCGAACCGCCCATGTTCTTGACCCCCAGCGGCGATTTCCAGCAGGATGTACGCGACGGCACAGAGCCCATCATCGCCCTGCTGGAACGGTACATCAAGGCCCATCCCGACCAATGGCTGGCCTTTCAGCCCATCTGGGATAGCGCCGGGCCGGAGGCGTGCGCATGAGTGAACGCACTGGCAAGGCCGACATTCACATCCACAGCGCGGCCGACGATGGCCTGAACACCCCGGCCGAGATCCTGGACTATGCAGAGCATCACACCGACCTGGACGTCATCGCCATCACCGACCACGACACCATCGAAGGAGGCCTGGAGGCGGCCGAACTGGCAGCGCGCGGCGGCTATCGCGTGCAGGTCATCCCGGGCATCGAAGTGTCCAGCCGCCGGGGGCACGTCCTGGCCCTGGGCGTGTCGCGGCCCATTCGCATGCTGCAATCCCTGGCCGATACCATCGCCGCCGTGCAAGAGCAAGGCGGCTTTGTGGTGATCCCGCACCCCCTGAGCTGGCTGACCTTTAGCGTTGGCGAGCGGGCGCTGGACCAGGTGTTGGCCGATCCGCAACTGGCCACCTGTGTGCTGGGCCTCGAGATGCTCAACCCCAGCTTTGCCGGGCGCGTCGCCGTCGAGCGCGTGCGCCACCTGAACCAGACGCGCTGGCGTTTGAGCGAAACCGGCGGCAGTGATTCGCACTCGGTGTCGCTCATCGGGTCGGCCTATACGAGCTTCTCTGGGCAAACGGCCGATGACCTGCGCCGGGCATTGGCCGCCGGCACCACGCAGGTCGGTGGGCGTTTCTGGTCAGTGAGTGATCACACCAGTATTGCCCGGCAGCAATTCTGGCGGGCCATGGTAACGGCCCCCCGGCAGCGTTTTCCCCGCGCGCTACGCCTGTTCCTGCGCGAACATCGCGATCCGGAGTCGTCATCGTGAAGATTGCCCTGGTTTCACCCTATGACTGTGCCATACCCGGCGGGGTGATGGAGCATATCATGCACCTGGCCCACGAGTTCCAGCAGCATGGGCACGAGGTTCGGATCATGTCTCCATGCTCCCAGCTTGATTACCAACCCCCAATCGACGTGCAGATCTACAAGGTCGGCCGGCCGGTGTCGGTGCCGGTGAGCGGGTCGGTGGCCCGGGTCTCGCTGTCGCTGCGCCTGTCGCGCCAGGTCCGCGAGATCTTGCGCCGCGAGCGTTTCGACATCGTCCACGTCCACGAGCCGCTGATGCCGGCCCTGTGTCCCACGGTGCTCTGGCACTCGCACGCGGTGAACGTGGGCACCTTTCACGCCTACCGCGAAAAGTTCCGGGGCTATCAGTACAGCAAGCCGTTGCTGCGGCGCTTTTTCAACCGCATCGACGGGCTGATCGCCGTCTCCCCGGCGGCGCGCGACTATGTGAACATGTATTTTCCAGCCCGTTACACCGTCATCCCCAATGGCATCGACGTGGCCCGCTTTGCCGACCCGGACATTGAACCCCTGCCGGCCTATAATGATGAGGCGCATCGCAATATCCTTTTTGTGGGGCGCATGGAAAAGCGCAAGGGACTCAAATACCTGCTGCGTGCGTTCCCCATCGTCAAGCAGGCGTGCCCCGAGGCCCGGCTCATTGTGGTGGGCGAAGGCCGGCTGCGCGCCGGGTTTCAGCAAGCCATCGCCGACAGCGGGTTGCCCAACGTGGACTTTTGCGGATATGTCTCGGCCGAGGATCTGCCGCGCTATCATCGCTCGGCTCATGTGTTCTGCGCCCCAGCCACCGGGTTCGAGAGCTTTGGCATCGTACTGCTGGAAGCCATGGCCGCCGGGCTGCCGGTGGTGGCCTCGGACATTGTGGGATTTCGAGCGGTGGTGTCTCACGGCGGCGAGGGACTGCTGGTGACGCCCCGGGATCCGGAAGAACTGGCCCGGGCGCTGATCCTGCTGCTACGCAATCGCGAATTGGGCGCGTCGATGGGCGAGCGCGGCCGCGAAAAATCTGCCAACTATGACTGGAGCGCCGTCGCTGACCGGGTGCTCGATTTCTACGAGACGACGACGACCCGGGTGCTGCCCAAGCGCCGGTGGGCGGTGGCGCAGCGCGGCCGCTTGCGGCGGATGTATCGCCAGATGCGCGTGATCTGGCTGCGCCGGGGCCGGTAACGGAGGAGAGGTACCGTGATCAATGACCGGATGAAAACCTGGGGCCGAGGCCTCATCACGCCCCTGGCGCGGCTGCTGGGCCGGCTGGGCTTTACGCCCAACGCCCTTACCCTTGTCGGCGTGCTGCTAAATGGCGTGGTGGCGCTGGTCATCGGCGTCGGGTTCCTGTTCTGGGGCGGCGTAGGCCTGCTGCTCGCCAGCGCCTTTGACGCGCTGGATGGCGTGCTGGCGCGCTCCACCGGCCAAGCCACGCGCTTTGGGGCCTTTTTCGATTCGAACATGGACCGGCTGGCCGAGGTGCTGATCTATGGTGGCCTGCTTTATCACTATGCGCGCCAGGGCGGTACCTGGGAGGCACTGCTGTGCTTTGCTGCCCTCACCGGGTCATTGCTGGTGAGCTATGCCCGCGCGCGCGCCGAGGGGCTGGGCTTTTCTTGTACCGTGGGGTTCTTTACCCGGGCCGAACGCATCATCCTGCTGAGCCTGGGCCTCATGCTCACCCCCCTGGTCACTGCAATGGCCTTGCCGTTTGACGTGGTGAGCGTGACTCTGATCATCATTGCCGTGGGCGCGCACCTAACCGCCTGGCAGCGCATCCTTCACGTCTATCGCACCGACCGGCGCGAGCGCGAATAGGACTTGTCATGAGCAAAGACCGAGCCAAGAAACGCCAGAAATCGCTGGAACGCAAACAAGCCAAGCGCAAGCAGGCCCAGGCCCGGCAGCGGTCGAGTCAGCCAACCGGGTTCCGAGGCCAACTCCAGGCGGCGGCCCGGTGGTCGCTGATGGAGTGCCTGGTCTCCCGGGAGTGGCAGAACACGCGCCAGCTCACCCAGGTAGTGGTGGCGCGCCGCTCCACCGCCGGCCGCATCGCCGTGAGCGTGTTCCTGGTGGATCTGGCCTGCCTGGGGGTGAAGAACGCCTTTGCCAAGCTGTTCAACAACTCGACGGAGTACCGGCAGTTGCGTGACCACATCATGGAGCGGCAAGAACTGGTCCCGACTGACCTCGACCTGGCGGCCAAGATCATCCGCGAGGGCCTGGCCTACGCCAACGACCTGGGGTTCGAGCCGCACCCGGACTATTACGAGGCGCTCCCCTTGCTGGGCGACGCAAACGCCGACGCCTGCGACACGCCGATTCCCGTGGGCGGCGAGGAAGGCATGCCATTCTTCATGGCCGGGCCATACGACGACGTGGACGAGATCATGGCGCACCTGAACCAGACCGTGGGGCCGGGCAACTTTCACTTCCTCTTCCCATTGGGGTCACCGCCCCCGGCCTTTTTCGAGTAGCGGAGAGACTCTGTGCCCAACCTCGTCACCATCGACGGCAGCCACGGCGAGGGCGGCGGCCAGATCATTCGCACGAGCCTGAGCCTGGCCGCGCTGTTGGGTGTGCCGGTGCGCATCGAGCGCGTGCGCGCCCAGCGCCCAAAACCTGGCCTGCAAGCGCAACACCTCACCGCCGTGCGGCTGGCCGCACAGGTCTGCGACGCCGAGGTGACCGGCGCCGAACTGGGTTCCACCACGCTGCACTTTGCGCCCCGTTCCCGGCCCCGGCCCGGCGAGTACACCCTGGACGTGGCCGAGATGCGCCGGGGCGGCAGCGCCGGGTCCGTCACCCTGGTGCTGCAAACCGTGCTGGTGCCCCTGGCGCACGCCGATGGGCCGTCCTGTGTCACGTTGACCGGCGGCACGCACGTGGCCTGGAGTCCCCCGGCCCACTATATCGACCACGTTTATTTGCCGGCGCTGGCCCGGTGGGGCTATCGCGCCGAGGTGACGCTGGAGCGCTGGGGCTGGTATCCCATCGGCCAGGGGGTGCTGCGGGCGACGGTCTGGCCGCTGGCGCCGGGCCGGCCGGCGTATGAGGCGCTGGCGCCGGGCCGGGTGCACCGCGTGTGGGGCCTGTCGGCGGCGTCCAATCTGCCCCGGCACGTGGTGGCGCGGCAGCGGCAACAGGCGCTGGAATCGCTCCAGAAGGCCGGCCTCCGCGCCGAGATCGACGAGCTGCCCGATGCCCCGGCCCTGAACTCGCGCTGCCAGGGCAGCTTCTTGTTTCTGGCGGTCGAGTGCGAGCACGCGGTGGCCGGGTTCAGCGCCCTGGGTGCCCGGGGCAAGCCAGCCGAACGCGTAGCCCAGGAAGCCGTCCGCGATCTGCGCGCCTGGCACCGCAGCGGCGCGGCCCTGGACCCGCACCTGGCGGACCAGGTGATCCTGCCCCTGGCGCTTGCCGGCGCGCCGGGCACGTTCACCACCAGCGCCATCACCCAGCACTTGCTCACCAACGCCTGGGTGGTGGAGCAGTTTCTGCCGGTCCGCATCGCGGTGGAAGGGACCGTGGGTCGCCCGGGCCGGGTACGAATCGCAAATAACGGGTAGCGAACGCCGAACGGAGGGAACGTCTTGACTCGAAATCGCTGGTTATTGCTGGTGGTGCTGCTGGTCCTTTACGTCCTGAGCGCGGCGTTTTTCGTCGTCTATCGCGAGATCAACGTGGACGAGGGTTGGTATCTCATGGCCGCCCGCGAGGTGGCCGGGGGCCGCGTGCTGTATGCGGATTTCGCGTATCCCCAGGCCCCGGGGCTGCCCTATGTCTACGGGCTGCTGTTACTGCCGGTGGGGTATCAACTGCTGGCCGGCCGCGTGCTCACGGCGCTGCTTGGCGTGGCCGGCGCGCTCCTCGCGGCGTGGCTGGCGGCCCGCCTCCCCGCCGACGGCGAATCGCCGGGTGACGCCCGGGCCGGGCTGTTGACATTGGCCCTGCTGGCCTTTTTGCCTTACACCATCGCCCACTATACCAGCACAGCCACCTACTCGCTGGCGTCGCTGTTCCTGCTCGTCGCCCTGCTGGCCGCGTCTGTGCGCCGGCGTGAGGCGCTGTGGGCCTTGGTGGCCCTGCTGGCGGCCGTCGCGGCGTTTGGCACACGCCTGTCGCTGGCCCCGGCGGCCATCATCCTGCCCATCTATCTGGTGGGCGTGGCCCGGCGCAAAGGTCGCGTGCTCCTGGGCGCGCTGGCCGGGGCCGGCCTGGGTCTCGCCATCGTCTGGGGACCATCCCTCCTGGCTGACTCGGCCGCCACGTATTTCAACAACCTGGGCTTTCACACCACGCCCCTGGACCTGGCGACGCGGCTGGAAATGGCCTGGAACGTGGTCGTGGGGACCGTCGTCGAGTTTCCGACGCTGGTGGCGCTGGGGCTAGTCCTGGCTGCGGCCGGGCTGGTCGCCTGGCTGCGAGCGTCGGACCGGCGCGCCGGGCTGCGTCGCCAGGCGTTGCCTCTGACCATCGGGGCCATCGTGCTGACCGTGGCACTGTCGCACGCCATCCCGCGCTCGGCCAGCGCCTACTATCACAACGTGGTCATCCCCCTGGTTTGTGTCCTGGGCGGCTATGGCCTGGTGCGGCTGTGGCCGGCCCGGCGCTCGGTACGCTGGCGGCAGGCCGTCATCGCCCTGGTCACGGCGCTGCTGGGCCTGGGCTTGGTCTTTCAATTCACCACCTGCTTGGACCGCTTTTTGCTGCGGCCGGCGCCGAACGGCAGCCTGCGCAACTCACTGGCCGGTGTGGCCCGGGCAGCCGCCTATGCCAATCGATTCAGCCCGGCCGACACGCCCTGGCTGGCGTTTAGCACCGATCTGGCAGTGGATGCCCGGCGCGACGTGCTGCCGGGCCTGGAATCTGGTCCCCCGGCCTATTTCCGCGACTGGGCCACCGACCAGTGCCGCCGCTTTCACGTGGTCAACAACGACATCCTGGCCGACATGCTTCAACAGGGAACAGCCAGCCTGGTGGCCCTCACCGACGAGGATTTCACCCGAGTGGGCGAAGGCCGCGACCAGATTCTAGAGGCCCTGCGCGTCAGCTATTATCCTATTCGCAGCCTGGACCGCTACGGGCAATTTTATAGCACCCTGTATCTCTACCTGCCCCGGGGCCAGACCACACTGGCGACCGGACCGACGGTGCCGCTGGAGGTCCGTTTTGGCGATGACATCCTCTTTTTGGGCTATGACCTCGCCACGACCGACGGCGACCCGGTGCAGCCCGAGACGGCGCTGACCGTCCACCCCAACGAGACCCTGCACCTGACCCTCTACTGGCGCTGCCTGCGGCCCCTCGACCAGGACTTGTACGTGTTCAACCACCTGGTCCCCATGACCGGGGCGGCCGAGATGCACGGTCAGGAAGACGGCATCCCCGGCCACGGCTGGGTACCCACCTCGAGCTGGCAGGCCGGCGAGGTCATTGTGGACCATTGGGCCGTGCCGGTCTGGCCCGATGCGCCCGCCGGTGAGGACACTCTGCACGTGGGCCTTTATGACCTGGGCAGCGGGGCACGCCTGCCCATCTTTGGCCCGGGTGATGCTCCCTGGGGCGACCACCTGCAACTGGGGCGTATCCTCATCACGTCATCCACGCCGCCGGTCGGTCCGTGACCTCCGCCGGATCTTGACAGTTTCCTGTGCTTGTGCTACAATAGACCCAAGCTCGGCGGCATACCGCTCAAATTTGGCCGCCAGCCCCTCGCCAGAGGCCGCAGTCCTGATCTCCCCGATCAGGGCTGCGGCTTTTCTGTGTCCTTCGACCGGGGCGGGTTGTAGAGAATGGCGCGACCGCGCCGGCCCACCGGCGTGAGGACACCCATCTCACGCAGGCAGTAGGCCATTTGCTGCGCCAGACGGCGCGGCTGGTCCAGGGCCTCAGCCAGATCCGCCGTCGTAAAGGGCGCGACCAGTTCAGCGGGGAGCAAGGCACCCAGGTCCGCCGGGGTGTCAAACCGGTGCCGACCCACCACCTGCAAGAGCCGGCGCTCATGGGTCACCCAGCCGCGCCGGCGCCAGCCTCGGGCGCCATCGTAGCGCCGGGCCTCTTCTTCCCGGATGAGCAACACCTCCAGGCAAAAGTTGGGCTGCGCCAGCAACGCCGGAAAACTCACCAGTTCCCTGAAAACCTCCGCCAACGCGCCCTGTTTGGGCGATTTGCGACGGCTAACCTGGCGCTGGCCGTCCTCCGCCAGCTTGACGATCCACTTTTCCCGGGCGATGGGATACACCAGAAGCACGGGGTAGGAGTCTGTGAGGGCGTGCAGCTTGGCCCTGATGCCGGCAAAGCCCCCGGTCTGGATCTCGATCAGGAGATCGCCCCGGACGATATCGACGACAAACCCGGCCACGGTCACCTCCAGCCGGTCGCCCGGCTGGGCGTACCAGGCCTTGAGCGCCGCGTGCAGGGGCTTTTCGTTCAACTCGCCGATGTGGGGGGATGGGTCTGATGTGGTCATAAGCAGAAACCTCGGTACCACTCACTAGCGGGACCGCTTTCGTGTCAGCCGGCGCGCCGGACCAGCGGCAGGTACAGGCGCTGGTTCAAGGGCACGCTGGGTGGGATCGCAAACAGCGTGATCGAGTTGGCCGGCAGGGTAGCGGTGAACCCACCGGCCGTGATCGTCTGGTCCGGCTCGTGGATGATGGCAGCCAGGTTGGCGGCGCTGTAGCAATAGACCGAGGCGGCAGCCGCTGGCGCAAAGCCGGCCAGTGTGACGGTGCTGGTAAGCGGCTGCCCGGTCTTGTTGATCGCCAGCACCGTCAGTGCCCCATCAGGACTGCGCCGGGCCGCATAGACCGATAGTTTTTCCTGGTCGGCGCTGACGGCGCGGACGCTGGTCTCTCCAAAGGCGCTGCCGGCTCCGTCATAGTTGCGGTACATGCGAAAGGCGAATATGCCCGGGGCCATCGCCGTATTCGGCGGGCCCCACAGCGTCGCCATGTCCAGCCCCTCCCGGCCAAAGATGCCCAGCACGTCAGCCTGGGCCAGCGCCCCGTTGATGTGATCCAGCGCGCACCAGTTGTACTGGGTGATCGCCAGTTTGGTGCCGGGGTAATTGTCGGCCACCCACTGCTTCATCCGCGGGATCAGGTAGACCGGCTCACCAATCCAGCTCTCGTCCGTGTAGGCCGGGTCCCAGAGCGACCGGGTGGAGCGCAGGCGCAGCGCCTGCACAGCCGGACTGCCCGCCGGCGAGAGCGCGACGCCGCTGGCCTGGGGATAGTAATGCACGTCCAGGTAGTCCAGGATGCGCGCGCCGTGGGCGTCCTGGTACGTCTTCATCTGCTGGAGATACCATTCCACAAACGGCACGTCGCCGTGCGCCAGGCGATCCTGGGGGTGCTCCCACCAGGCCCCGCCAGGCGCCCAGTCCAGCGCCGACCAGAAATAGGCCGTCCAGCCCCACACCACCGGGCCGAGCGTCTGGGCCGTTGGGTCGGCGGACTTGATGGCGGCGGCATAGGCCCAGGTGCGGTCGCGCAGTTCGTCATAGCTGGCGGGCGCGGGATGCACGTCGCGATGGGTGCCGTTCCACAGCATCGGCTCGTTGTCCAGGTCGTAGAACAGCACCCCGCCGCTTGCCGCCGGGCCATACTGGGCCGTCAGGTGGTTGATCCAGGAAATCACAAAGGTGGTGGTGATGGCGATGCTGGTATCGGCCGGGTCATTGCCGGTGAGAGGCACACCGCCCAGTTCGCCGTTGCCGCAGTCCGGGTCCCACGACCAGTCGGCGTCATCCTGCGGCCCGTAGCGGCTGATTTGAAAACCGCAATCGTAGGGATGGCCGGTCAGGCGGCGCCTGGGCGTCCAGCCGATAAGGGGCATGGTCAGCAGCGTCTGGGTGCCGGTGCGCCGGTCCTGCTCGACGAACTGGTCCACCGTGCCCGGCGCGTCGGGGATGTTCTCAAAGTACCAATCGCTGCCGGTGTTGTGGACGTCGAGCTGCCAGTTGTAGCGCGTGGTCGAATTGCCGCCCCACCGGCGGACCGGCAGTCGCACGGCATTGGCAACCGCCTCGCTGGCGAAATTGATGCCATAGATGTACGGGCTGATGGGGTGCTGGTCGGCGGCGGCGTCCACGCTCAGGGCCGGGCCATCGGTCGGCGGCTCGGGCGTGGGGGTAGGCGCGCCGGTGTCCACAAACGCGACGTCGTCCAGGTAGAACGTGGGCTGGCCGGTGGCACTGTTGTTGAACCACTGGATGCTGTACACCTCGCGGGCCGGGTGGCCCAGCAAGGAAAGGTCTACCTGCGCCCAGGCATTGGCCGGCGGCGTGACGTTCTGCTCGACGGTGCCGGTGCGCAGCGTGACGATGACGGTGAGGGGCTGCCCGCCGGCCGCGCCGCCGTGAACCCAGAAGCGGAACGCGTCGTATGCGCTCACGTCCAGGTACGCGCCGCCGTAGCCGATCTGCAAACCGCTCCAGCCGCCGGTGTAGGTGACGGCGATGGACGCAGTGCCGGCGTAGACCTGGCTGGCGTTGGCATAGTTGGACGTGACGCTGCCGTACGACCAGTCCTGCCAGCCGGCGGCCAGGGCGTCCGTGTAGACCGGCAGGTCGGCGGCAGCCCCGGCGCGCCGGGCCGAGCCGGACAGGTTGACCAGCAGCGCGCCGGCCACGATCAGCGTGGCGGTCAGGGTAAGCCATCTGGGGTTCATCGCGTGCTCTACCTCGCTTCAATAGCTCGCAGAGCCTCGGGCGCGAGAGGTGACTGGCCGGTGCAGCCAGAGCCCGAGCCTCGTCAGGGAGATTATATCACGCGGTATCCGAGAAGGCAATGCTTGCCCGGGCGCAGCGGGGGTGCTATAATCACCCCGGCGAAATGGCCAGAGCGACGATTGAGACAATCCCCGGAGGAGAACATGCAGCAGGCAGTCATGACGGCCCCTGGCCGCATCGAGTTCCGCGACGTGGCGCGACCGGCGGCCGCCGCCAACCAGGTGCTCATCCAGGTGAAACGGATCGGCATCTGCGGCTCGGACATCCACGTGTTCCACGGCCGGCATCCCTATACCAGTTACCCGGTCGTCCAGGGGCATGAGGTGGCCGGCGTGGTCGCAGAGGTAGGCGACCAGGTCATGGGGCTGGCGCCGGGGGACCCGGTGACTTTTATGCCGCAGATCACCTGTGGCCGGTGCTATCCGTGCGCCCACGGGCAGCACCACATCTGCGAGTCGCTCCGGGTCATGGGCTTTCAGGCTCCCGGCGCTGCCCAAGAGTTCTTGCCCGTCGCGGCCGATCAGGTCTTGCGGGTGCCGGGCCATGTCTCACTGGACCAGATCGCAATGGTCGAGCCGGTGGCAGTGGCCGTCCATGCCCTGGCCCGAGCCGGGGGTGTCCTCCCGGGGCAGCGCGTGCTGGTGCTGGGCGCCGGCACCATCGGCAATCTGGTGGCCCAGGTGGCGCACGCCGCCGGCGCGGCAGTGTTGATCACCGATGTCAGCGAATTCAAGCTAGACAAGGCCCGGGCTTGCGGCATCGACTGGGCCGTCAACACGAGCCAGGAAGACCTGAGACCGGCCATCCGGCGCTATCTGGGACCCGACCGGGCTGACCTTGTCCTGGAGTGCGTGGGCGCACCGGAGACGATGGCCCAGGCAGTGGCACACGCCCGCCCGGGCACGACCATCGTGGTGGTGGGGGTGTTTGGCGAGCCGCCAACGGTGGACCTGGCCCGGGTCCAGAACTGCGAGCTTGGCTTGGTGGGCACGTTGATGTACCAGAAGCCGGACTATGAACAGGCCATCGAGCTGGTCGCCGGTGGGAAACTGTGCCTGGAGGAGATGATCACGCATCGCTTCCCGTTTGCCGAGTACCGCCAGGCGTACTCGGCCATCGAGGCCGCATGGGGGCGCTACCTCAAAGTGATGATCGCACTGGACTGATGCCGGTGCGCCGGTTACGATTGCCTCGCACCAACCGCATCTTATCATGATGGCGTCAGATGAAAGCCATCGCCCGCCTGTCCCCCATATACCCCCTTGCATAATCTTGCCTCTTGATGTATAATACGTCCAGTTTAGCACTCTCATGCCTAGAGTGCTAAGAAATATCAAGCCAGAGTATAGAGAATGAAGGAGGTTGAAGGTATGGCACTCAAGCTCAAACCCATGTACGATCGTGTGTTGATCAAGCCGTTGGAAAAAGACGAGATGACCAAGGGAGGCATCCTGCTCCCGGACACGGCCAAGGAAAAGCCCCAGGAAGGCGAGATCGTCGCTGCGGGACCGGGGCGGCTGGATGATGACGGCGATCCCATCGCCCTCACCGTCAAAGTCGGCGACCGCGTGATCTATGCCAAGTACGCCGGCACCGAGATCGAGATCGAAGGCGAGGACAAAAAGTGGCTCATCCTCAAAGAGAGCGACATCCTGGCCATTGTAGAACGCTAATCGACTGGCATGAAGACCAGCGAACCATCAAGGAGGAATGAATATGGCGAAACAATTGTTATTCGACGAAGAAGCGCGTCGTAGCCTCAAAAAAGGCATCGACATTCTGGCCTCGGCCGTCAAGACGACCATGGGGCCCAAGGGCCGCAACGTGGCCCTGGACAAAAAATGGGGCGCACCCACCATCACCCACGACGGTGTGACTGTGGCCAAAGAGATCGAGTTGGAAGACCCGTACGAGAACATGGGTGCCCAGTTGCTCAAAGAAGCCGCCACCAAGACCAACGACGTGGCCGGCGACGGCACCACCACTGCCATTGTCTTGTCTCAGGCCATCGTTCATGAAGGTCTGCGCAACGTGGCGGCCGGCGCGAACCCCATGCAGCTCAAGGGCGGCATTCTGGAAGCCACCGGCGTGGTTGTAGACCGGATCAAGGCGCAGAGCACCGACGTAGGCACCGACAAGAGCAAGATCGCCCACGTGGCGGCCATTTCTGCCAATGACATGGAGATCGGTGAACTCATTGCCGACGTCATGGATAAGGTTGGCAAAGACGGCGTGATCACCGTCGAAGAGTCCAAGGGGCTCGAATTCGAGACCGAGTTCGTAGAAGGCATGCAGTTTGACCGCGGCTACATCTCGGCCTATTTCGTCACCAATGCCGAGCGCATGGAGACCGAACTGGACGAGCCGTACATTCTCATCACCGACCGCAAGATTTCTGCCATCGCGGACATTGTGCCAATCCTGGAAAAGATGGTCCAGATGGGCAAGCGCGAGTTTGTGGTAATTGCCGAGGACGTGGACGGCGAGGCCCTGGCGACCCTGGTAGTGAACAAGCTGCGCGGCACCATCAACTGCCTGGCGGTCAAGGCCCCCGGTTTTGGCGACCGCCGCAAGGCCATGCTGCAAGACATTGCCACCCTCACCGGCGGCAAGGTCATCTCGGAAGAGGTAGGCCGCAAGCTAGACAGCGCCACCGTCAGCGACCTGGGCCGCGCCCGCAAGATCATCGCCAACAAGGACGATACCACCGTCATCGAGGGCTATGGCAAGGACGACGACATCAAGGCCCGCATCACCCAGATCAAGGCCCAAATCGACGAGACCACCAGCGATTTCGACCGCGAAAAGCTGCAAGAGCGGCTGGCCAAGCTGGCCGGCGGCGTGGCGGTCATCAAGGTTGGCGCAGCCACCGAGACCGAGCTGAAAGAGAAAAAGCACCGCGTAGAAGACGCCCTGAGCGCTACTCGCGCCGCCGTTGAAGAAGGCATCGTGCCCGGCGGCGGCGTGGCGTACCTCAACGCCATCCCCGCGTTGGAAAAGCTCATTGCCGAGCACTCAGCAGGCGACCATCGCACTGGCATGTTGGCCCTGCGCTCGGCCCTGGAAGCGCCCATGAAGCAGTTGGCCGTGAACGCCGGCAAGGACGGCGCGGTCATCGTGTCGCGCGTGCTGCAAGAGCAGGAAAGACTGGACGACACGCGCGTGGGTTATGACGTGCTGACCGAGACGTTTGGCGATATGCTGGAAAAGGGCATCATCGACCCGGCCAAGGTCACCCGCAGCGCCCTGGAAAACGCCGCGTCTATCGCATCCATGATCCTGACCACGGAAGCCCTGATCACGGACATTCCGGAAAAGGACAAGCCGGCCGCACCGCCGATGCCGGATTACTAGACCGAACAGTCAACCAGTAACCTAACAAAGAGCAGCCCTCGCGGGTTTACCGCGAGGGCTGTTTGGCATTTGGAGATGGTCACACTACACTATCCCGATCCGCGCCAAACGCCAAGTGTGGCGGGGCCTATTGAACCGTCAGGATCTCGAGCGGGCTGATGGAATACTTGCCCACGGTATCCCAGGCCTCCACGTTGATGTTGTACGTGCCCGGGGCTGGCGGGTCCCACTTGGGCGTAATGTCCACCGATGTTTGCCCCACGTTGGGGTCCGGCGCATCCCAGGTCTTGATCGGATTACCCTCTACCAGGACCCGAATGCGTGTGACGCCCTTGCTGTCATAGGCCTTGATGTGCCATTTGACCGGCGTGCCAAAAGCCACCGGGTTCTGCGTCAGGCGCACCTTGAGGTCCGGCGGATTGTCGTCGGCGATGCCGATGGTGACGTGGTTGCTATCGGCCACGCCGCCCGAATTGCTCAAGGCGCGCACCCACACGTCGTGGTCGCCGATGTGATCCGAACTCCAGCGGAACGTGAACTGCTGGGGACTGCTCTCGCGGGCGGTGATCAGTTGGCCGTCGATCCACAATTCCACGCGCCGCACGCCCGACACATCGGTGGCCGAGCCCCGGATGTCGATGGCCTGGTTCTGCATGATCACCACCCGGCCCTGGGGCTGGTCGATACGCACCTGGGGCACCGTGACCTGCCGCACCACCTGGACCGTGATCTTGGCCGAGTTGCTGGGCGTGTATTGGCTGTCATAGACCACCACCGACAGGTTATAGGACCCTGCGGTGCCCGGCGTCCAGACCAGGCTATCGGTGAGGCGGCTGGGGTACTGGTCATATTCGTGCCGGCCCACCCGGGTCTGGCCCACGTACAGCTCGGATACGGACACGCCATCCTCACTGGCAGCGTTGAACTTGACGGTGATGGGCGTGTTGACGTTGTATTGGGCGTTCTGGGGTGGACTGGTGATGGATGCCGTGGGCCGCTGCTGGGGCTTGACCGGCGTGGGCAGGGGCGGCGGCGTGGGGCCGACCGGCGTGGGCACCGGGGGACTGGTGGGCGTGGGCGATGGCACCAGCGTGGGCTGCACCACGGTGGGCGTGGGTGTCGGCGACGCCGGCTCGGGCGTGGCCGTGATGATTACCACCACCGGCGTGTAGGTGGGTAACGGCCCCGGCGCCGTAGGCGCAATCGGCGTGGGCATTTGACAGCCAGAAACCGCCAGGGCCACCAGGAGCACCATGCTGCTGGCAATCCAGAAACGAGTTAGTCGAGTTTTCACGGTCTTCCTCCCCGAATAAAATGAGTCTATGGCAGGTTGGCGACGTATTCCAGGACCCGCTGGACCGACCAGACAATCACCGGGAACAGTAGGGCCGAGAGTAGAACGCCCAGGGTGCCGGGCTGCCACGGCCAGGTGCGCAACTTGGCCAGGGCGTTGTGTTCGATCTCGAGGCTGTCCATTGCCCGCTGGATGTCGGGCATCTCGCTCATGTCGTTGGCGTCGATGGCCCGGTGGAGCCGTTCGACAGTGATCGCCAGGTGATGGCCAGCCGCGGCCTCCAGACGGTCTTTTTCGGCATCCATGCGCTGGTGCATGCCCATCAGTGGCATCAAGAACGTTGCCACCAATATCAGCATTGTAAAAGCAAAGAACGCCAGGGTGGCCGGATTGGACATCTCGTAGCTCATGTACTCGTTGATGTATGCGGTCGCGGGATCCAGGATCAGGATATAGCCGACGACGGTGCGCACGGCCGGGCCGGCAAAAGCATAGAGCGGATCGGGATCAAAGAGATCGATGTTGGCGGCGACGGTGTGGATGAGGCGCACCGTGGTGATCTGGTGGATGGTATAGTAAAGCATGGTCGCAAAGACGCTGGCGGTCAGGGCATAGTCAAAGGCATCAAAGGCCAGTGCCAGTTGCGAGGTGGACCAGTCGTCCGGCGGCGACTCGAACAGTATCGAACAAGCCGCCACCGCCAGACCGATGCCGCCGGCCAGCAGTGTCGGCCATGCGGGCAGGTGAGTGAGCCGATAGTACAATTGGGCCGATTCGCCCGGGCTTGCCGCCAGGGCCGGGGCAAAGCTGGCCCAGGCGCGCCGGGCTGCGCCCGTCAGATAGACCATCAGCCCCAGGAAATAGATGCTGGACCCGTTGCGGATGGCCCACAGCGGCTCGATGGCCCACATGACCTGGGAGCCATCGAACCACTTGATGGCGTTGGCTGTCAGAAACAGCAACAGGCACGCGCCCAGATAGTAGACAAACCAGGGACCCGGCAACCGGTGAACCAGATCGCCGAGGTAATCGACCCAACTGGCCGCGTAGGGCCGGGCCATCGGCGCCGGCTCGATCATGAGGGTGGGTTGTCCAGTGGCGGTTTCTTCAGTCACGGCCAGGCTCCTTGGCTTTCGCTGGTTGAGCCTAGTATACCATAATCTCGCTCAAAAGTCACACGAATTCAGTGGACAGTAGTTACCCTCCCGCAGGTTACCACGTGCGGTATCAGTCAAAACGCTGTTCTGAGCGAGTATTCAAACGTACCAGGCTCGTAAAAATAACCTGCGGGAGGGTAGGCCGAGTAGATACAGACAGTGAACATCGCCCTCGTGACAAAAAAACACTGGCAGCGCGAACGCCGCCAGTGTCATCATCAGCAATGCCCCGGGGCGAATTGCCAATTCGCCCTACAACGCGATGGGGCTTTCCAGCAGCTTGACCAGCAGGTCCACGCAGGCGCGCACGTCACCGTAATCCACCATCTCGGAAGGGGTGTGGACGTGGCGGCTGGGGACAGAGATGCAGCCGGCCAGCACGCCGGCCCGGGTCATTTGCATGGCCCCGGCGTCGGTGCCGCCAAAGGGCAGGATCTCGAGCTGATACGGGATGTCGTGGGCCTTGGCCGTCTCTACCAGCAGCTCGCGGACCCGGGGGCTCACCAGCAGACTGTTGTCCTTGATCTTGATGGCCGCGCCTTTGCCCAACGCCATCGGCATGAGGTATGGCTCCGGTGTGTCGCCAGAACCGCACACGTCCACCGCGATGCCCATGTCCGGGTCAATGCCATAGGCACTAGTTCGTGAGCCGCGCAGTCCCACCTCTTCTTGCACCGTGAACACGAAATAGACCTCATTGGGGCATGCAGTCATTTCTTTGATGACCTGCATCAGAATGGCGCAGCCGATACGGTCGTCAAAGTTGTTGGCAATGAGCCGCTGGCCCTGGTCCACGAACGGGCGTTGATAGGTGGCCATGTCACCGATTTGCACCTTGGACTCGGCGTCAGCCTTGTCTATGGCTCCAATGTCGATATAGATCTTGTCCATCTTGAGGACATCTTCGGGCTTGTCTGTCTTTTCCACACCCAAGATGCCCACCAGCCCATCGGCAAAGACCACGCGCTCGCCCACCAGCACATAGGGCCGAATGCCGCCAACGGTGCTGAATCGCAAAAAGCCCTTTTCGTCGATATAGCTCACCATAAAGCCAATCTCGTCCATGTGCCCGGCCAGCATGATGCGGGGCGCGCCCGGCGCACCGGCCTTGTGGGCGATGAGATTGCCCATCACGTCCACGCGCACGTCATCGACCAGTTCCGCAATCTCGGTCTTGATAAACTCACAGACCAGGTCTTCACGACCCGACGGTCCCCAGATCTCGGTTAGATTCTTGATCAGTTCTTTCACTCGTCTCCTCCATAAAGAGTCCGTGGTACGTGTATTGTACTCGCAGTGGGGGCTTTGGTCAAGCACAAGCCTGCTTGCCAGTGATGCGGGCCGGCTCTCAGGAGCCAGCAACTCGATTAGAGTTTGCAAAGAAATGCCCCGATCGTGTTGACAGACCCGTGCGAAACAGAGTATCATAGACCTGGGAGGCGACCATGCACATTCTGGTTGTGGAGGACGAGCAGCGGTTGGCGCGCCTGCTGCGGCGCGTGCTAGAGGAACAGGGCCATCAGGTGGAACTGGCCTTTGACGGCGAGACCGGGCACGATCTGGGAGCCGCCGTCGAGTTTGACCTGATCGTCCTGGACCTGATGCTGCCCCGGCGCGATGGGCTGTCTGTATGCCGGGCCTGGCGCGCCGCTGGCGTGCGCACGCCGGTGCTCATGCTCACCGCCCGCGACGCCGTGAGCGACCGGGTGCGGGGCCTGGACGCCGGCGCTGACGATTATCTGGTGAAACCCTTTGCCATGGACGAGCTGCTGGCCCGGGTGCGGGCGCTAGGCCGGCGCACCGCTGGGGCCGGCGACTCGGCCCGTTGGCAGGTGGCCGATCTGGTCCTGGATCGATTGAGTCACGAGGTGTTTCGAGCCGATACACAGGTCCACCTGTCGGCCAAAGAGTTTGCCCTGCTGGAATATCTCATGCAGCACGCCGGGCAGGTGCTCACCCGCGATCAGATCCTGGACCGTGTATGGTGCTATGATTTCGACGGCCAGAACAACATGGTAGACCTATACATACACTATTTGCGGAAAAAGCTGGACAAGCTGGGACCGCCGCTGATCCATACGGTCCGAGGGGTGGGTTATGTCCTCCGAGAGTCATGACTGGCAGCCAGCCGACGAGGCCCGGCTCTTTCGCGGCATCCGCTGGCGGCTGGTGGGGTGGAATCTGCTGGTGCTGGGCCTGATCCTGGCTATCGTGGGAGTGGGCGTGTTGGCGCTGGTATCGTTCCGACTGCGCGTCGAAGGCGATGCGCTGCTGCAGGCGCGCACCGAGATGGTGCGGAGCGTGGCCGCCCTGCTGGCCCGGGTGGGAGATGCTCAGACGCGGGTGCGGTGGTTGCACACCAACACGTTGACCGAGGGAGTGTTCTACCTGGTGCTGGACCGGCAAGGTCGGGTGATAGCCAATCCCGGGAACCTGGAGTTGGACGCGCTGCCCAATCGGGATGCATTGGCGGCATTGGCGACAAAGGACAGCGACCTCCGCACGGTACGAGTGGACCAGTATGGGTTGGTACGGCTGTATACCGTGCCCCTGGGAGATCGACTCAACCCTCAGGGCTATCTCCAGGCCGGGCGGTCTCTGGCGGCGGAGCAGCGGATGGAGCGGTTGCTGGCGTTGGTGCTCTTGGGCGCCGGGCTGGCCGGGTTGGGGCTGGCGGCCGTGGGCGGCTATTTTCTGGCCGGCCGGGCGCTGATGCCCACGCGCCAGGCGTTTCGCCGGCAGCAGGCGTTTGTGGCCGATGCTTCTCACGAGTTGCGCACGCCGCTGACGCTCATCCGGGCCAACGCCGAGGTGCTGGGTCGTCACCCGGAGCAAACCATTGGCGAAAACGCGGACCTGGTGGACGACATTGTGAACGAGACGGCGCACCTGGGCCACCTGGTCAGCGACCTGCTGACGCTGGCCCGCGCCGATGCCGGCCAGGCCGCCTTGAGCCAGGAACCGGTGGACCTGGCCCTGACGATCCAGGACGCCGGCCGCCGCCTGCTGCCCCTGGCCGAGGCGCGCGGTCAGACGCTGGACGTAACGGCCAACGAATCGTGCCTCGTGCGCGGCGACCCGGGCCGGTTGCACCAGCTCGTGGTCATCCTGCTGGACAATGCCCTCAAGCACGGCAACGAGGGCGGCCACATCCGTGTGACACTGGGAGCGGCGCGAGGGCAGGCCCGGCTCACTGTCGCCGACGATGGGCCGGGCATTGCCCCGGAGCACCTGCCGCACCTCTTTGAGCGCTTTTACCGGGTGGACAAGGCCCGCTCGCGCGAGCAGGGCGGCGCCGGACTGGGCCTGTCCATTGCCCAATGGATCGTCCAGGCGCACCGGGGCCGCATTCAGGTCACCAGCACGCCGGAACTGGGCACCACATTCACCGTGACCTTGCCGCTGGTCAAATAGGATCTGGGTAGAACACGCGAAACGGCGGTCGGATCTGACCGCCGTTTTCTGTGTGCGTTGGTGCAGATGTCAGCGCCGGCCAACGCCCATCCCAACCAGCACGCCGGCCAGGACCAGACCGCTCAGCGCGACAACTGCCAGGGGCAAGCCACTGTCGCCCGGCCGCGTACTGCCGACAAGGGGATATGTAGTCGGCTCGGGCGGGTTGGGTGGCGGTGGCGGATACGGCGGTTCCGTCGGCGGCGGAGGGCTGGTGGGTGGCGGTTCGGTAGGCGGTACCGAAGTGGGTGGCACCTGGGTAGGCGGCACCGACGTAGGCGGCACCTGGGTGGCCGGCGGCAGAGTCGGGGTAGCCGCCGGGCCGGTGGTCCGGGTGGGGCGCGGCGCGCTGGTAGCCGTGGCCGGGTGGGGCCCGGTGGTCCGGGTGGGCGCTGGCGTGCCCGTAGCGGTCTGAGCCACAGTACGCGTGGGCGTGAGAGACACGGTGCGCGACGGCGATGGGCTGGCCGATGGCGACGCGACCGGCGTGCCCGTGGCCGGCCCGGTCGTCGGCGCGGGGCGCGTCGCCGATGGGACCGGCGTTGCCGGCCGGGGTGTGCTGCTGGGCTGTGGGCGCGCCGTGGTCGTGGGCAATGCCGGGCCGGGATACACCGGGCCAACCGACGTGGGTCGGGGCCGGCTCTCGCGGATGGCCTCCTCCACCACCGTGGTCGCCAGTGGCTTGAACACCATCGCGGTAGCCGGGTCGGCGCTGTAATCGGCTTGCAGGCGCGAGGTCAGGTTGCCGGGCAACGCGCCGCGTTGCGGATCGGCAAAGGCCAGACTCACGGCAATTTGGATGGCCAACAGGCTCACCAGCAAAACGAGTGTGGTGACCAGACCCCACATCAGGAGGTTACGACTCATGGCCCACCTCCTCGGCCGGTGCGTCGGGTGCAATGTCCGGCGCCTGATTCGTCTGGCAGGGAGCATTCACGGCCCGGTCGATGAGGGCATAGAGTGTGGCCGGCTCGCGCTTGCCCCGGATCGCGGCCTGCCCCAGGTTCTGGAACCGGAACAGCGTATGGTCTGGTCCCAACGCCTCATACGTGGACTGACTGAGCAAGATGTCGTGCCCCACAAAGTCTTTGGTCAAACCCTGGATACGGGCGCTGATGTTCACGGCATCGCCAATGACGGTGTATTCCATCCGCTGTTCCGAGCCGATGGTACCGGCCACCACTTCGCCGGTGTTGATGCCAATGCCGGTGTGAATGGGCACGTCGCCCCGGGCGATGCGGCGGGCGTTCAGTTCGCCCAGACGCTGGCGAATCTCCAGGCTGGCCTGAATGGTGCGGCAGGCGTGGTCGGACTGGTGCTGCGGCGCGCCAAAGATCACCAACGTCGAGTCGCCGCCAAACTTGTTCACAGTGCCACCATACAACTCGACGGCCTCTACGATCACGGTGAAATACTCGTTCAGGAATTGTACCACCACGGTGGGATCAAATCGCTCGCTCAGGCGCGTGAATTCGCGAATGTCGGTGAACAAAGTCGTGACCACCCGCTTCTCGCCGTGGAGCGAGACCTCGCCGCTGAGGATTTGCTCGCGGACCTCGCGGGTGACCAGCCGGCCAAAGGCGTCTTTGATGAATTCGCGTTCTCGCAGGCCTTGGACCATGCCGTTAAAGGCACGCGCCAGGGTGCCGATCTCGTCCTCGCTGCGCACCGGCACCAGGGCGTCCAGATTGCCTTCCGAGACCTGGCGCGTGGCTTGGACCAACTCAAGCAGGGGCCGGGTGATGCGTGCCCCCAGCACCAGCCCGATGATGATGATCGCTGCCAGCGCGGTACCCAGGAGGACAAGTAACCACTGGCGCAGTGGTTCGCTGGCCAACACTACCAGGTTCCGCGACAGGGCCACGGATAACACGCCCAGGTCTTGACCCGAACGCACCTGCAAGGGTGCCAAGACCTCGGTATAGTCCACGCTGCCCACAGTGAGCGGTCGCCGGTGTACCAGCGTGTCCTGATCCGCCAGAATGGCCTGAGCCTGCGCCGGGTCCAGGTTGGTGCTGGCCGGGTCCCGTGCGCCCATCGAAGTAGCCAGCACCCGGCCTTCCCGGTCATACAAGGTCACGCGCGCCAGCGCTAGTTCGTCGAGATGCAGCGCCAGTTGGTCTAAATAGGTGCCCACCAACACCACGCCCACCAATTCGCCATCGGCCTTGATGGGACCGGCCACGTACAATACGTCGCCCCAATCGGTATGCACCAGGTTGGCAAACTTGTCGCCCAGTTTGTCTGTCTCGCCAGCCAAAATGCGCCGGACCAGGGACCACGCGCCATAGTCAGCCGTTTCGTCCAGGCGATAGGCCAATTCGCTCGCGTCTGAGCGGCGGTGCATGGTAAACAGGCCCGCGCCGCTGCGGCTCACCACATCGACGCAGTCGGCCCCGGTGTTGTAGGTGAGGGGCAACACGACGGACTGAACGGCCGCGGCGTCGCCTTGCTGCACGGCCTGGGGCAGCCCCTCGGTGTGGGCGATGGCGCGCAGCGTACCCAGTTGGGACCGTTCCGCCTCCACGATGCCGTCGGAGGCCTGCACACCAGAGTCGTGCAACTGCTGGTCAAAGCGGGCCTGGAGTGAGCCGGCCATCGTCTGGGCGATAAAATAGGCCCCGGCGACCACCACGGCAATCGCCAGCAGCACATAGGGAATGATGAGCTTGGGACGCAGGCGCAGGGTAAACCATCGGCGCAGACGGCCGGGCCGGTCCGCACGATTCGATTCGGCAGCAGGCAAGGCGGACATGCAATCCTCCTCATCATATCAACTAGGTGCGATTTCTACAAACACATTGTAGCACGTAATACCTGGAAACGCAATAAGACCGTGGTACTACTTGTCCGAGTTGGCTGTCTTTGACAGGGCACCCGGCCTGTGCTACAATAGCCGCCAGGATCGGCCGCCGGAGGGAACCCCAGGCTCGGGTGTGACGTCCCTATATCGCGCCGTTAGCCGCGCATTGTGGAGAACGGGAATGATAAACCGAGTGATGCCACTGGAACTTCTCACGATTACGAAGATGGCCTCTGGAAACGACTCACTAGAGCTGACCCAACGCGTTTCCTGGAGAGAATTCCCACCGTATGCGACCGAGATAGTCAATATCCTCGGAGGAGAGATTATCAGCCAATCCGACTCGGTCGTTGAGCGTGTCTGGGATGTTTGCGTCAACGGCGAACGTTTCTGGCTCTCGTTCAACGATTTTGGGCTTGGGGTATCGCTCGATTCACAAACGTGCCAGTCCTCAGAACAAATCACCGCCATTCGGGATAGGCTTCAGGGTGGAGGAACGCGGGAGATGACTGCCCTATTTGATGAACAATATCCGAACATCGCCTGGTGGGTACAAGAAGGCCGGATAGAGATCGGTCGAGATGAATACGGCGATTCGTTTATCCGAGTGATAGATGAGGGGGGTGTGATATGGGAGAGCGAGGAGGCATACGAGACGGTAGCGAAAGCGTTGGCCAATGCAGAAGCGGCGATTAAGAGTTGGGCAGATGAGCAAGGCCTATAAGGCAGTGTTGGATCTCAGGCAGGGGCGCGACTAACCCACACTGCACCCGACGCCCCAAGCGGGCGCTTGGTTGCTGGCCCGCAGGTTCAAGGGAACGGTGGCGGTCCGCGGGGCTCATGCGGGCGCGGCTGAGCTCACCGTCGGACCACTGCAAACCACCGGGGCAATTCGCGAGAATACCGTTTCTAGAGGTAAATATGCAAGCTCGGCGCGTTCAAGTCGATGGTATCGAATTGCAGATTCAAGATTACGAGCGAGAAGGAGATGCGATCATTTTCCTGCATTTTGGAGGCGGGAATTTGATGATATGGCAACGAGTTGTTCCGTATTTCCAAGATCGTTATCGCTTGATTCTTGTCGATTTGAGAGGTCATGGCAAGTCGGACAAGCCAGCAACAGGTTACCATATTGACGACATGGCTCGCGACGTTGTTGGGGTTATGGACCATCTGAAGCTTGAGCGAGCACACATCGTCGGGAGTTCGCTAGGTGCCGAAGTGGGACTCGGCATAGCGGCCAATTATCCCGAAAAGGTAATCTCGTTAATCTGTGATGGCGCACTGTATAGTGAATATGGCCCTTATGGCATTTGGGAAGGTTCAGAGACAGATTTTGAAGAACATGTAGCAAGCCAGTTAGAAAAAATCCGACATACCCCCGAGACCGCCTTTCATTCAGTTGATGCGTTGGTCGATGCAAGGCGCCAAGTGCTTGAAAAGTATGGCTGGTGGAACGAGTACGTTGAAGCGGTAGAAAGATATGGCGCTTACAAGGTCGAAGGACAATACAGGCGGGGCATGGGGAAGCAGGCAACAGAAAACTATATGAGACATTATTACCAGTCTC
>JAHJIN010000349.1 GCA_018823415.1 Chloroflexota bacterium
CGGCCGCCGCCGAACGTTATGAGCAACTCTTGGCCGAGGTAATCGCGAGAAAGGAGTGAACGGCCGTGAGCGACAACCATTATGCCAGCGCCTATGCAGACCAGACCGTCCTCGTCACCGGCGGGGCCGGTGCCATCGGCAGCAACCTGAGCCGTGCATTGGCCCAGGCCGGCGCCCAGGTCATCATCCTGGATAATCTGTCGTCGGCGGAGCGGTGGAACGTACCCTCGCTGCCGGGCATTCTCTTTGTGCAAGGCGACGTCCGCGACGAGGTCCAGCTCAAGCGGGTGTTCTTTGAGCGACCGGCCATCGTCTTTCACCTGGCGGCCTTTTTCGCCAACCAGAACAGCGTGGACCACCCGGAGACGGACCTGGAGGTCAATGGCCTGGGCACCTTGCGACTGCTGGAATACGCGGTATTGGGCGGGGTGGGGCGCTTTATTTATGCCTCGTCCGGCTGCTCCATCTATGGCAGCAGTGCGCCGCTGCCTCTCACGGAGGCGTTCATGTCCATGCACCTGAGCTCCCCGTACCAGATCACCAAGATGCTGGGCGAACTCTACTGCAACTTTTTCCACAACCACTATGGCCTGCCGGTGGTCAAGCCTCGCTTTTTCAACTCCTATGGCCCCGGCGAGGTGCCGGGCCAGTATCGCAACGTGATCCCCAATTTCATCTATTGGGCGATGAAGGGGTTGCCACTGCCGATCACCGGCACTGGTGAGGAAACGCGCGACTTTACCTACGTGGGCGACATCGTGGATGGCCTGTTGCGGGCCGGGGTGCTGGAAAGCGCCGTGGGCCAAGAGTTCAACCTGGCATCGGGCCGGGAGACTCGCATCATCGACCTGGCGCACATGGTCAACGAGGCCACCGGCAACCAGGCCGGCATCCGGTTCGCCCAGCGCCGCCAGTGGGACACCAAGTCACGTCTCCTGGCGAGCATCGACAAAGCCCGTGAACTCGTCGGCTACGAGCCTGCGACCTCGTTCGAGCAAGGGCTGGGGCGGACCATCCAGTGGTTCCACGACAACTGGGACCGCATCACGGCCGCAGCGCGTTTTGGGCCGGGGGTTTCGGCGGCGGTGCGTGAATTCGCCCCCTCTGCAGGCCCCACACCATGATCAAGGTCGTCGCCGTGTTCGGCACACGCCCCGAGGCGGTCAAGCTGGCGCCGGTGATCCTGGATCTGCGCCAGCACCCGGATCGGCTGCGCACCGTCGTGTGTGTGACCGCGCAGCACCGCCAGATGCTGGATCAGGTGTTGCGGCTCTTTGACATCGTGCCGGATGTGGACCTGGACGTGATGCTCCCGGACCAGGCGCTACCGGCCCTCACCGCCCGGGTCATCACCCAGGTGAGCGATGTGTTGGAGCGCGAGTCGCCGGACCTGGTACTGGTGCATGGCGATACGACCACGGCAATGGCGGCGGCGCTGGCGGCCTTTTATCAGCGGATCCCGGTGGGGCACGTGGAGGCCGGCCTGCGCACCCACGACCGCTACGCGCCATTCCCGGAAGAGATCAACCGCCGCGTCGCCGGCGTGCTCGCCACCTATCACTTTGCCCCTACCGAGACGGCGCGCCGGGCCTTGCTGTGCGAGGGCGTGAACGAGAGCAGCGTATTTGTTACAGGGAACCCGGTCATCGACGCGCTGCACCTGATCGTGCGCCGGCCGCAACCGGCCCTGGCCCGGGAATTGCTGGCCCGGGTGGGCCGCCGGCGCCTCATCCTGGTCACCGCCCACCGCCGCGAGAATTTCGGCGAGCGCTTCGTCCAGATTTGCCACGGCATCAAGGCCCTCGCCGAGCGCAACCCGGACATCGCCATCTTCTATCCCGTTCACCTGAACCCCCACGTGCAAGAGCCGGTCTACCGCCTCCTCGCCGGCGTCGAGCGCGTCTACTTGACAAACCCGGTCGAGTATGATACCTTTGTTCACCTGATGAACGCCAGCACGCTGGTGCTGACGGATTCCGGCGGCCTCCAGGAAGAGGCCCCGGCGCTGGGCAAGCCGGTGCTGGTCATGCGGACCGAGACCGAACGCCCGGAGGCGGTCGAGGCCGGCACGGTCAAGCTGGTGGGGCCGAACGCAGACCGGATCGTGCAGGAAACCGAACGCTTGCTTGGCGACGTGGCTGCCTACGACCGGATGGCCCGGGCCGTCAGCCCGTATGGAGATGGACATGCAGCCGAGCGCATCGTCCGCATCATCCTGGAGAACCTGGACCATGATTGACATTCAGGGACAACCGCCGGCAGACCCGGGCTTTGCGGCACTTATGGCCTGCGCCAGCGGCACGTTCCCGGAGGGTGAGGCTTCCTGGTTCGCCCAGATGAGCGATGCAGACTGGCAGCGCTTGGTGAGCCTGGCCCAGATGCATGGACTGGCTCCCCTGGCCTACTATGAGCTATACGCCGTCCGCGACGCGGTGCCGCCGTGGGTGATGGAGGCGCTGAAAAGGGACTATGACAACACGCTGGCCGCTAACGTGATGCTGTATGACCGGGCACAGCGCATCCTGACCGCGTTCCAGCAGGCCGACATCTCGGTGCTGCCCCTCAAGGGCGTTCTATTCGCCCAGACCCTCTATCCCAGCATCGGCGCCCGTCCCATGTGCGACCTGGACCTGGTGGTTCCATTTGAACACCTGGAGGCCGTGGGCACTGTGTTGCAAGGATTCGGCTATCGCTCGCTGGGGCACGGCGCCCGATCTCGCGAATACAATCTGCGTTATGGCGGCGAGATGACCTATGGACCGCCGCGCTCGTGGCCGACGGTAGACCTGCACTGGCAGGTGATCTTTGGCGAGTGGGTGCGCTGGACCACCGCTGTGCTGGACGAGGATTTCTGGGACCGGGCAGAACCGGCGACCATCGACGGCGTGAAGGTCCGGCAACTGACCGCTGCCGACTCGGTGCTGCATCAGGTCTGGCACGCGGCCGTGGTGCATGGATACGCCGATCTGGGTCTGCGGACTTTGGTGGACCTGGACCGCACCATCCGCGCCGGGGCGCTGGACTGGCCTGATTTCGTGATGCTGGCCCGGCGCGTGCGTCTGGCTACCGCTGCGTATTTCACGTTGGACATGTGCGTGTACTTGCTCGATACCCCCGTGCCGGCCGCCGTGTTGGACGAGTTGCAACCCCCGGCCTGGCGCCGGCGGCTCGTGGGTCGGGTGCTGGATCGCCAAGCGATCCTCCATCGTCAGCCTACAAGCGCCCGGAACCGCTATCTGTTACGGCTGCTGCTGGTAGACCGGCTGCGCGACGTGGCCCGGCTCCTGTACCGCACGTTCTTCCCAGAGCGTGACTGGCTGGTGGCGCGTTACGAACCGCAAGACCGCTGGTCCGAGCTTGTGAACCGGTTCCGACATCCGGTCCGGGTGCTGCTGCTGCGCGGCGAGATCTAGCCTCCCTGCGTTGGCGCGGAGGAGCGGGATATGACCACGATGCCTGCCAAGAAACGTGGGACAACCCTGCCGCTGGGCCTGTCGGAGCGCCGGTTGCTGCTGGTCGTGGTGGATGTGCTGGTATTGAACCTCGCGCTGGCCCTGGCCCTGATCCTGCGGCAAGGCGTTCCCGCACCAACCGGCCTGTTGATCCTGCTCATCAGATACCCCGAATCGTTCGCGCTGCTGACCATATTCTGGCTGGTCATGGCCCCGGTGCTCGACGCCTACGACCTGAAAAAGACCGCCAACCCCTTCACCAGCGCCTACACTGTGACGTGGGCCCTGGCAGCGACCTGCCTGACCTATGTGCTCGTCTCCTATGTCGCGCCGCCCCTGTTCCAGTCACGCCTGGCCTGGGTATTGCTGGTCGCGTTCGCCGTTGGGTTGATGGTCGCCTGGCGGGCGATCTATGCCGTGGTGTTGGCGCGCCCGCTGTTTCAACGCCGGGCGCTCATCGTGGGCGCCGGCCAGTCCGGCACCACGCTCCTGCACGTGTTACGCGAAATGTCGCGCAGTGGCTACCACGTGTGCGGTTTCATCGACGACGACCCGGCGAAACGCGAGACCACAGTCGATGGCGTGCCCGTCCTGGGGACCAGCCGGGACCTGGTGGAGGTGGCCCAGCGCGAGGGCGCGAGCGAGGTCATTGTCGCCATCACGCACCTGCACGAGATAGGCGAACCCCTGTTTCGGGCCATCATGGGTTGCCACGAACAGGGCATCCACGTGACGACCATGCCCATTGTCTACGAGGACGTGACCGGCCGGGTGGCTGTCGAACACATTGGCCGGCGCATCCACCTCTTTTTGCCGCCCAATCCTTCTTCGACGCACCGGCTCTATGCCGTGCTGAAACGGCTCGCAGACATTGGGGGTTCTATCGTTGGCCTGGCTGTATTCGCGGTCTGTTTGCCGTTCATCTTGGTGGCGATCAAGCTGGACAGCCGGGGACCGGTGTTCTATACGCAGGAGCGCGTGGGCAAGGGGGGACAGGTCTTTCGGGTGATCAAGCTCCGGTCCATGATGGCTGATGGGGAGCAAGATGGGCAGGCCGTGTGGGCTACCAGAGATGACGAACGCATCACCCGGGTGGGCCGGTTCCTGCGCCGCGTCCACCTGGACGAGTTCCCGCAATTTGTGAACGTCCTCAAGGGCGAGATGAGCCTCATCGGCCCGCGCCCCGAGCGCCCGCAATTTGTGGCCCAACTGGCCGAGCAGATCCCGTTCTATCGCGCGCGCCACGCCGTCAAGCCGGGCCTCACCGGTTGGGCGCAGATCAAGTACCGCTATGGCAACACCGTGGAGGACGCGCTGATCAAGCTGCAATATGACCTCTATTACATCAAGCACCGGTCTCTTTACCTGGACCTGTTCATCGCCGCCAAAACTGTGCTGGTCATGCTCAGCTTCAAGGGGACGTGAGCCCCAAAGGCGCGAGAGCCACAAGGCGGGGACCGGGTTACCGGGCCGCCCGCCTTTTTGCTTGACAGCCCTGGCGAATTGAGGTATCATGAAAGCGAACTCAAGGGGAGGTCATGAATGGATTGTCAATGTAGCAGGCAACCGCGTCGACCGACTCACATGTCGGAATATGCCCAGGCCTGCTTGCGAGCACTGGCAGCCAGCGGATTAGGAGACCGACTTTCCGTGGGGGGCGCTTTGGGCCTGTTACACTATTTGGATTATCGTCTTACTCACGATGTGGATGCCTGGTGGGCGCCCACAGCTACGGCCCAAGAACAACAGCGCGTGATCGCGGTCATAGAGGCCACGCTCCAACCGTTTGGTGAGGTCAGAACCCGATCCTGGGGTGATGTGAGCAGTGTCGAGTTGTTACAAGAGGGGCGCGTTGTTTTTGGTTTCCAGATTGCGCGCCGTTCTGCCCAATTGGAACCAGCCGCGCCGCTCACCTGGACGAATGTGCTGTTGGATAGTTTGGCGGATCTGGTGGCAAGCAAGATGGTGGCCTTGGTCGAGCGGGGGGCACCCCGAGATTTTCGCGATATCCGTGCCTTGTGCCAGGCTGGCCTGACGACACCGGCGGAATGCTGGGACCTCTGGCGACGGCGCCAACGGTTGGCCGGCAGCGATACAGACAGCGCCCGGGCGCTTATGGCCGTGGAGACGCATTTGGCACGCATTGCCCAGCATCGTCCACTGGACCAAATCGCTGATCCCCAGCAGCGCCTCCAAGCCGAGCAGGTACGCGGTTGGTTTACACGGGAGTTCTTGGATGCACTCGGATAACCTTTGGATTGACGGCACACTGTACCCGGATACCGGGCCACCCGTTGTGCTGCATGGTTTGGCGGAACAGGTGGACTTTGTAGCCCGGTTGTGTGCGGCGTGGGACTTTGGCCTGCTGCCCAATTCGGATACTGTAGCAGAGATTCGTCAGGCCCGGTGGCGCGAAGCGGTGGATGCCTGTCGTTTGCTCACCTCGCCGGCCTACCATCTCCTGCGGCATTGGCATGGACTGGCCCCGTTACCTTATTTGGGACAGCAATTGGCTTATATCCGTGATGATCCCAATTTGGCATACGTGTGAAGGTGGGATATCCCGGGCGGGGTGCGCGTGCCAACTTGAAGGCGGGAAGCCCGGTCCTTGGGCCTCCCGCCTTTGCTTGCCAGCCAGGC
>JAHJIN010000044.1 GCA_018823415.1 Chloroflexota bacterium
CCCCTGGTGGACGACCTGGCGCTCAACTACCTGGGCACCGACCCCAACCAGGGCACCGACGTCTATAACCTGTACTATGGCCTGCAGCGCTACCTGTACGACCACCACCTGTACGACGACTATCTCGTCACCCTGGCCATCTCGCCCACCGTCGAATGGGTGGTGGACGAGGTCAGGCGCAGCGAGGACGTGATCCTGCTGCTGGGCTTTTGGCAGTGGCACCAGGAGGCGGGCGGGGTGGGTGAGTGGGTGCGCTTTGGCGGCCACTATGTGACCGTGGCCGGCGTGGACACCGAAGCGAACCGCATCGCCTTTAGCGACCCCTTTGTCGACAACGCCGAGCTGGGTGGGGCGGGCCGCTGGCTGAGTGGTATGCTGTGGCCGCACGTGCCGGTGCCCGGCCATCCCCCCGAGGTGCACAACGACGCCGGTAATATCTCGCACGATATGTATATGATGGCCCCCGACAGCCCCAGCCCCGGCGGGGTGTGGTGGCTGCCCGAATATTTGAACCAGGACCCGGTCAATTTCCTCAATTTTGTGGGGGTCAACCCCCATCCCCTCTATCCCTTTGGCGACTGGCACCCGGAGCACAACGTCCACGTCGAGGTCGAGTACGCCATCGCCATGTCGCCCTTCCGCTGGAAGAATGGGGAGTGGCTGGACTATGCGCCGAGCTGTATGCCCGATTTTGACCAGAGGCAAGATCTGTGGCGCGACCCGGCCGGGGGAGGCAAATGGACCTACTGCGGCCCGGCGGCTGTGGCCAACTCGCTGTGGTGGTTCGATTCCAAGTTCGAGCCCTCGCCGGTGCCCCCGCCGGTCTACAACGACCACTATCCTCTGGTTAAATCGTACGACCCGGCCGGCGCCTGGGACGACCACGATCCACGCAACGTCGAGAGCCAGGCGCCCACCATCGAGTTCGTGGACGACCTGGCCGGCTATATGGGCACCGGTACCGTCTCCCCCGGCACGATCATCAGCGACGTGGTCCAGGGTACGGTGGACTATATGACCGACCACGACCTGATCGAGGACTATACCGTCACCCTGGTCCACCAGCCCGACTGGGACTGGGTGGTCTACGAAGTGACCCGCTGCGAGGATGTGGTGCTGCTGCTTGGCTTTTGGATCTATGACAACCCCTACTGGTACCGCCTGGGCGGCCACTATGTCACGGTCGCCGGCGTGGACCCGGTGACCGGATTGGTGGGTTTTGCCGACCCCTACCTGGACCAGGCGGAGTTGGGCTGGCCCTGGCTAGGTCGTGTCTTCCCGCCCGGTGCGCACCCACCCCACCCGGGCATGATCCCGGACATAGTCCACAACGACGCTCGTTTTTTGTCCCACGACGTGTACCACGTCGCGCCCAGTCCCAGCCCGGGCGGGCTGTGGGGGCCGCGCGAATACCCGGCCGCGGCGATCATCGGCAACTTTGAGATGCAGAACGGGCCGTGGTTCACGCCGGTGCCCGGCCTGCCGCCGCCGCCCGACCCCAGCCGCATCTATACCGAGGCGGAGTGGGCCATGGCTGTCTCGCCCCGGCCCCCCGACCTGGTGCTGACCAAGGAGGTGACGCCCACTACGCCGCTGCTGCCCGGCGGCTGGGTAACCTATACCCTGGCCTATAGCAACGTCGCCTCGCCGCACACCTACCACGTGGTCATCAGCGATGCGCTGCCGGTCGAGCTGGTTTACCCCTCGCTGGTCTGCACGACCACCTACGGCACGCCCATCGTCGTCTCGGGCACCTATATTCTGAACATCGGCCGCGTCAGCTACCACGAAGGGGGTGTGTGCACCATCCGCGCCCAGGTCGACCCAGCCCTGACCTACACCCTGCACACCTTTGGCAACGAGGCCCGCATCGAGACGACGACGCCCGAGCGGGATCTGTCCAACAACCAGGGACAGGTCTACGTGACGGTCCACACCGCCGACGTGTGGGCCGACAAGGAGGGGCCGGCCCAGGTCCGGGCGGGCAAGCCTCTGACCTACACCGTGCACTATGGCAACGACGGGCCGGCCGGCGCCGAGGGTGTGGTCCTGACCGATATCTTTCCCGACGGCACCAGCTACGTGGACGACAGCAGCGGCCTGGTTGGCGCGGCCATCGCCGGCGGCCGGCAATGGACCGTGGGACCGTTGGCCTCCGGCGCGTCGGCCACCTTTGTGCTGACCCTGAGCCTGCCGGCCGATACGGTTGCTGGCACGCTGCTGACCGACACCCTGATCATCGACACGCCCACACCCCAGAGCCTGACCGGCAACGACGAGGACCAGGTCGAGACCAAGGTCATCACCCTGCTCTGGCTGCCGCTCATCCTGAAGGGAAGCTGAGCCGGGCCGCCCCGGCCGATCAAAACACGCCCCCGGTCGTGTGTGACCGGGGGCGTGTTATGCCGTGCAGATCGACGGGCTTATTGGCCGGCCGCCACTGCTTCCGGCTGCGCGGCAGTCGGCACCACCTCGGCGCTGTCAGAGCGGCGCAAGAAGCGGTCAATGTCGGCGGCGGCGCGCTTGCCGGCGCCCATGGCCGAGATGACGGTCGCCGCGCCGGTGACAATGTCGCCGCCGGCCCACACCGGGTCCTTGGTCGTCTTGCCCGTCTCTTCGTCGGCCACGACGGTGCCCCACTTGGTCCGCTCCAGGCCGCCCGAGTCGGTAAAGACCATGGGGTTGGGCCGTGTGCCCAGGGCCATGACCACCATGTCCACGTCCATGTCGAACTCGGAGCCCTCGATGGGCAGCGGCCGGCGGCGGCCACTGGCGTCCGGCTCGCCCAACTGCATACGTACGCAGCGCATACCACGCACCCATCCCTTGTCGTCGCCATAGACCTCGATCGGATTGGTCAAAAAGTCAAAGATGATGCCCTCCTCCTCGGCGTGGTGCACCTCTTCGGCGCGGGCCGGCACCTCTTCGGACGAGCGGCGGTAGACGATGTGCACCTCGTCGGCACCCAGGCGTAGGGCGCAGCGCGAGGCGTCCATGGCCACGTTGCCGGCGCCGACCACGGCCACCCGCCGGCCGACCTTGGCCGGCGTGTCCCACTCGGGAAAGAGGTAGGCCTTCATGAGGTTGGAACGGGTGAGGTACTCGTTGGC
>JAHJIN010000350.1 GCA_018823415.1 Chloroflexota bacterium
CGTGTGCTCTTCCGATCTGCTGGCGGCGCGCCTGGCGGCCCTGGTGGCGAGCGGCGCCCAGATCGAGCGGGACGGCCAGGTCTACCCCCTCGGCTACGGCGACATCGCCATCCTGTGCCGGGCCTCCACCTCGTTCAGCGCCTACGAAGACGCCCTGGAGCGGGCCGGGGTGCCGTTCCTGACCGTGGCCGGGCGCGGGTTCTACAACCGGCCCGAGGTCCGCGACGTGCTCAACGCCCTGCAGGCCCTGGCCGACCCCACCGACGACCTGGCCCTGGCCGGGCTGCTGCGCTCGCCGGCGCTGGCCCTGTCGGACGCGGCGCTCTACCGCCTCTGTGAGGCGCGGGGCGACGGCGATTCGCTGTGGGACACGTTGCGATCCGCCGGTCCCGGCTTGCCCGGCGACGATGGTCCCCGGGCCGCACGCGCCGCTGACCTCATCGCCAAATGGCACGGGCAGGTGGGACGCTCGCCGGTGGCTGACGTGCTCAAGGCCTTCCTGGACGACACCGGCTATCGCGCCGCGCTGATCCAGGCCGGGCACACGCAGTCCACAGGACACGCGCAGCGTCCTGTGGACTGCGTGTGGGCTGCGCCGTCCCAGCCAGCGGCGTCAGCCAGGGGCGCCCGCAACATCGCCAAGCTCCTGGCCGATGCCCACGCCAGCGACATCGTGGGGGTGGGCGAGTTCCTGGAATACGTGGGGGGCCTGCGCGACGCCGGCGCGCGGGAAGGGGAGGCCCGGGCCACGGCCGAGGGCGCGGTGCAGATCATGACCGTCCACGCTGCCAAGGGACTCGAGTTTCCGGTCGTGGTCATTGGCGACGCCACCTATGGCGGGCGCAGCCACAGCGGCGTGCTGGTCGATTCACGCCTGGGCGTGCTCGTGCCGCTCCAGGACGAGGACGGCGCGCGGCCGGCCACGTATCGCCTGGGGCAGGCCGGCGACGCCGACCAGGACGCCGCCGAGTCAGACCGGCTCTGCTACGTGGCCGCCACCAGGGCCCGGGAGTTGCTCATCGTCAGCGGGTGCATTGGCCTGAAGCAGGACGGCACGCCGGGCAAGCTAGGCGGCTGGCTGGGCCAACTCGCCGGGCCAGAGTGCCTGGGACTGTCGGGCACGTGCATCGCCCATGACGAGGCCGGAGACCGGGCGCACCGCCTGGACCTGCGCGTGGGCGAGACGCCGGTGGCCTGCACCGTGTACGAGCCAGGCCACGAGTGCGCCCTGGCACCGGCGCCGTCGGCACCGGCCCCGCGCGAGACGCTGCCGCTGGCGGTGCCGCTGGTAGCGCCGCCCTGGCTGGCACCGGTGTCGCCCGGCGTCGAGGCGGTGGACGACCGAATCGCAGAGCGGGACCGGCTGCCACCGCAGCGGGTGTGGCGTGTGGTGCCGGCAGTGGACCGCCCCACAGCCCCGGCGTGGGTGGTGGGCTCGTTGGTGCACGAGGCCCTGGCCGCCTGGCGCTTTCCGGGCGAAGGGTTTGACCGCTGGGCCGCGGCCCGCGCCCGGGAGTACGGTCTCGCTGACGCCCGGCTGTTGAACGACGCCGTGACGCAGAGCCGGCGCGCCCTGGCGCGCTTTCGCCAGCACCCCCTGTGCCGCGAGATGGACGCCGCCGACCAGCGCCTGCACGAGGTCCCGTACAGCCGGTTGGTCGATGGGCACGTGGAAAGCGGTATCATCGACGCGCTGTACCAACGTGACGGCCTCTGGACCCTGGTCGAGTTCAAGACGGACCGGGTCACGGCGCAGACCGACCTGGCGAGCTGGCTGGCGGACCGGGGCTACCCGGCCCAGGTGCAGCGCTATCTGTCGGCGGTGGAGCATCTGCTGGGCCAGCGGCCGCGCGGCATCCTGTGCCTGCTGGATCATGCCGGGGCTGTACGGCTGGGGGAGGTGACGTGATAGACGCGGCACCGTGCGCCGGTTGAGCCAATCGCGCCCACGCCGAAACAGTCAAATCCCAACCGGTGAACCGGTCTGGCATTTGGTCGTCGGTTGGGGTATAATAGAGCACGATGAACAAGCGATTCCAGGATCTCTACAAAACCCTCCAAGTAGACCCAGATGCGGAACCGGAAGTGATCGCTGCCGCCTATCGACGGCTGGCGGCCAAATATCACCCCGATGTGAACGCATCGCCCGAGGCCGCCGAGCGCATGCTGGCGCTGAACCTGGCCTACGAGGTGTTGGGCGACCCGGTGCGCCGGGCCGCGTACCACAGCACATGGCGGCTGCGCGCCCAGCGAGACCAGGACGCGCCCCGCCCGCACGGGCAGCCGCGCCGCCAGGCGGGGCACTATCCCAGCGCCCGGCCCACCACCGGGCCAGAACCACCACCCCCGCCGGTCCCGACCCTGGTGCTCACGCCCGCCGTGCTCGATTTTGGCCGGATCCGGCGCGGGCATCGCCCGGCCCTCACTCTGCAGATTGGCGTGACCGACGGCGGCACGGTGCAGGCTCGGGTGCGCGGCTCGCAACCCTGGGTGCTGTGTAGCTCGAGCGAGGTGCAAGGACCGCATGGCAAAGTCGAGGTCAGCATCGACACGACCCAGTTGGACCAGCGGGGCCAGCATCGCGCCGAGTTGTTGGTGGACACCGCAGCCCACGGCAATCACGCGATCCCCGTTTTCCTGTACCTGCTGGCCGCCCCCAAGCCCTATATCATGCTCACCCCCACAGCTTTGGACTTTGGCGCGGTGCGTCTGGGCAGCGAGCCCCCAAGCTTGCCGCTGCGCGTGCTCAACGGCGGGCGTGGCACCCTGGAAGGCGTGGCGGCGGCGCGCGTGCCCTGGTTGACAGTAGAGCCGGCCACGTTTCGCGGCAATCAGGTGGACCTGCGGGTGACGGCCCGGGTAGACCACCTGCCTTCCGGCTGCGATTACGTGGGGCAGGTGGACGTGAGTTCCAACGGTGGAGAAGCCACCGCTCAGGCGATGGCGTTTGTGCTGCGCGCCCCCCGGCCGGGCACTCCCTGGCGCGACGATACGCCGGCCGACCGGCTATTTCTGGATCATCGCGCCCGGCTCCTGAGCAGCGTCGCCTACCCCACGGCCCGGCAGGCCATCGAGCTCGAATTGGTGCAACACCTGCAAGCCTGCTGTCCGGGCGATCAGGTGAATCGCACCTTGCAGCGTGCCATCGCCCACCTCAAGGGACTGCCCATCGACGAGGTCGCGGAACTGGCGCTGCCCGCCAACATCCCTCTGGACGTACTGGACGACGTGTTTCAACGCCTGCGGCGGTGGGAAGCGTACCGCGGGTGATCCCACCGCCCCATCATCGCAAGGAGGCCCCATGCCCCGTTATTCGTGGCTGCTCACCATCCTAAACCTGGTCTTGTTCTTTTTCATGATCCTGGTCATGATGATGGGTTGGGTGCCAGATGCCCTCACCGGCATGATCGCGCTGGCCCTCATGATCGTGATCATGGACGTGATCCTGGTCGCGCTCATCTGGCGACGGCAAAACCGCTAGCCGGTCACACCAGATCGGGAACTGGCCTTTACACTCACCACAAGGAGACACCATGAACAAGATTGCCTGGCTGACAATCGTGCTGGCGATCAGCCTGCTGCCGGCCTGCACGACGCCCGGCCCAGACCCGTGCCGGGTGCAGGCCCAGACCTATATCCAGGACATCGAGACCTTGCTCGTCAAATGGGATGGCCTGTATGCCCTCATCCTGGAAACGCCCCGCGAAGAATTGGGCAAGCCCGTCGACGACCTGGATCAGATCTATTTGCAGGCGTTGAACCTGACGCCACCGGATTGCGTACAACAAGCCCACAGCCAGCTATTGGAGGGCATGAGCCTGGTGGTGGAAGGAGCCCGCATCTACATGTCCCCGACCTCGGGATCGGCAGCCTATTTTCGCATCCAGGCCGGCCAGGAGCGCATTGACGCGTTTCGGGTCGAGCTGACCAAGCTCAAAGCCGGCCAGCCGCCATACAACTGAAAGGCAAAACCATGACAGCCATCGCCATCGTCACCGATACCGACGCCAGCCTGCCACCGGACCTGGCCGCGCGCCACGGCATCCGGCAGGTAGCCATCACCGTCCATTTTGGGGATGAGGTCTTGCAAGCCGTGCACGACATCGACGACGCGGCGCTTTTTGCCCGGGTGGACCGGGATGGCCGGCTCCCCACCACCTCGGCCCCGGCCCCCGGCCAGTTCGTGACGGCCTACCAGGACGCCTTTGACGCCGGTGCCGAGGCCATCGTCTGCATCTGCGTAAGCGGCGAGGTAAGCGCCACCTATGGCGCGGCCGTCATCGCCCGCGATGCGTTCCCCAACCACGACATCACCGTCATCGACTCGCGCCGGCTCACCATGGCCCAGGGATTCATGGTGCTGGCTGCAGCCGAGGCCGCCGAAGCCGGCGCATCGCGAGACGAGGTGGTGGCCCGCGCCCTCGCCATCGGCGAGCGGACGCACGTGTATGGCTCGCTGTCCACGCTCAAGTACCTGGCCATGAGCGGGCGCGTGGGGCACCTGGTGGCCGGCATGGCCGATCTGCTGAACGTCAAGCCCATCGTCACCATGCGCGACGGCAAGCTGGACCTGCTGGAACGCGTGCGGACGAAAAAGCGGGCCTGGGCACGGGTCATCGAGCTGACGGAAGAGACGCTGGCCGGCCGTCCGGCCGAGCGCATGGCCATCGTCCACGTGAACGTGCCGGAGGACGCGGCCCTCTTTGAGGCGCAATTGCGCGCCAGCCTGCCCTGCCCCGACGAGATCCTCCTGAGCGAGTTGACGCCGGGCATGTCGGTGCATTCCGGCGCCGGGCTGGTGGGCGTGGCGGTGGTGGTATAGCTGCAAAGGAGGGTCCCATGCGCGCGCGATACAAGGCAATCCTGACAGTATGGCTCATCGGGCTGCTGGCGCTGACCCTGACGCCAGCCCCGGCCCAAGCCGACGGCTTTCCCATCACCGATGACCCGGCCGACTGGTATCACCTCATCGAAGACCAGCAGATCGCCGTCATCACCCTCACATCGCCGCAGCAGGCGAACGTGGACATGTTTATCTCGATCACGGACACCGGCGACAAATCGCACACCGTCACGTTCGTGCTGCCGTTCCCCATGGAGCCCCAGGGCTTTGCCGCCCAGGAGGTGCGCCAGCGCGAGTTTGACGAGCAGGTGACCGGCCCACTGGACCGCTTTATCGACGAGGTCCGGCGATTCGAGGACGAGGTGCGCGACCGCCTACTGATCAATGCCCTGGCCGGGGACCTGCTGGTGGGCCAGCCCCTCTACCCGCTGGCCCCGGTCCTGCTTGTGGGTGCGATCAGGCCCTTGACCGCCGGTGCTCCAGGCCCTCAGCAGGTCGTCACCACGGAACACTCGCGCACCGAGATCTATGCCGTGGCGACGCAGGCCGACCTGGAGGCCCTCATCGCGCAGGCCGGCCTGCCGGCCGAGACCACAGCCAAGATGCGGCGCTATGTGGGGCGCTATCTGGCCATCATTACCATCCAGACGGTGCCAGCGCCCCCTGACGAACGGGGCCTCAACGCCCTGGGCCTGCACTTTTCCTTCACCACCGCGTTTGAGGCGAAAGGCGACGCCTTTCAATACGCCTATCCGCTGAGCACCGGCGACATCTGGGGGCATCCCATCCCGCTGACCCGGGTCTATGTGGTGGCCCCTGGCGGCGTGGGGTTGGACATCGCGTACCCGGCCGTGGGCCAAGCCGTGGACGAGGCAACCACCAGCCGGACCCTGCTCTATGAGGGCCATATCCGCGACCGCCTGGGCGACCGCATGAGCGGCCCCATGCACAGCATCGCCGACGCCGACGACGGGCAACAGCACGTCTGGCGCATCACGTACCTGGCGGCCAACCCCTCGGAGGACGTGGTCATCACGGCGCGGTCCGCCCCGCCTGACACGCTGCTGGTGGCCCGGCGCGCCCTGGCCCGCTTTCTGGCTGACTGGTCCTGGATCGGGTTCCTGGGGCTGGCGGCGCTAGTTTGGCTCATCCTGTGGCGCATCGTGGTGGGCGGGTTGCTGCGGCCCGGCTACTCGTTCCTGAATTGGCGCTACTGGGCTGACGCCCTCGGCGGCTGGCTGCTCTACGCCACCCTGGACCTGGGCTTTATGATAGTGTTGATCCTGGTCTCAGGGGGCACGCTAATGCTGTCGAGCATAGGCATGGCCTCGTTCGACGCACTGTTGGAAGAAATCGGCTACGAGATGTACGAGATGATGACCATTGGGGCAGGGTGCATCTGCCCCGGCTTGCTGGTCATGCTGGGCTTTGTCGTGGCGGCCGGGAGCACTGGCCTGCTCCTGGCCCTCTGGCGCGCCCCGGCACACCGGGGCCGGGGCGTCGTCGCGCTGATCCTCCAGGTCGTGCTCTCCGCTCTCGTCTACAACCTGCTGGCCGTCGGCCTGTTGATTCCGATGCTGTTGCTTGTATGAACACGATCCTGCTGGTCGAAGATGAACTCGAGCTGGCTCAGGTCATCGTCTACGAGCTACGGGCGGCCGGCTACCGGGTGGTGCACGTGGGGCGGTGGCGCTAGACCTGTGCGATCGGCACCACATGCTTGCATCCCGGTCCGGCTTGTGCTAGAATAGGAGCAGCAACACCGCACCAGCCTTGAACCCCGGAGGAACCGCATGCCGCACACAGCCGGCCCCCTGTCATTCCGCAACGGACAGGCGGGCCGGCTTTTGTTGTCGGCTCCCCCTCCCACAGGTTGGGAACCCGGCGGGGGGTAGAAGCCAACGCTACCACCCTCCCGCAGGTTTGGAAACCTGCGGGAGGGTCAGAAGGAGACCGGAACGTGCCGTATCGCGGCGACGTATTCGCCCCAGGGCATTATTACCACGTCTACAACCGGGGCGCGGGCAAGAGCTTGCTGTTCTTCAACCCGGGCAACTATGAGCATTGCCTCCGCCTGGTCAAGCAGTACAGCCAAACGTACAGGGTTGCTGTGATCGCGTACTGCCTGATGCCCAACCACTATCATTTCTTGCTCCGCCAGGAGACCGACGAGCCACTGTCCCGGTTCATCAACGTGCTCTTTAACGCCTACGTGCAGGCGATGAACCGGCAGCAAGGTCGCAGTGGGACGCTGTTTGAGGGGCGGTTTCGGCATGTGTGGGTGGACCGCGAGGAATATCTGGTTTACCTGTGCCGATACATCCACCTGAACCCAGTGGCGGCAGGGCTGGTATCCCAACCCGGCGACTGGCCGTATTCCAACTATTTGGAGTGGGTGGGGCAGCGAGTCGGGACCTTGAAGGACGAGGCGTTCATCCGCGAGCGATTCCCGGCACCGGAGGCCTACCGGCTGTTTGTGGCTGACCGCCAGGATGAGGTCAAGACCCGCTCGCGCATCGACAGATACGGGTGGGACTAACCACCACCCTCCCGCAGGTTTCCGAACCTGCGGGAGGGTAGAGCGCGCATCAGACTGACCACCACCCTCCCGCAGATGGCGAACCTACGGTTCGCTTGAACCTGCGGGAGGGTAGATGACAATGGAGGGACCGCATGGCGAAAGAGAAACAGGAACAGGAAGGCATGACCCGCGAGGAACTGCTGGCGATCATTGACCAGGCCGCGCGCGAGGGGTGGACGGAGCTTGACTTGTCTGGGCGAGGCATTTCCGAACTCCCGGCCGAGATCGGACGGCTCACCAACCTGCAGACGCTTGACCTCCGCAACAATCAACTGACGGCGCTGCCCGAGGTCATCGGCCAACTCACCAACCTGCAGACGCTTTACCTCGCAGGCAATCAACTCACCGAGCTGCCAGAGTGGCTTGGCAATCTAGCAGAACTGACTGATCTGTGGCTAGGCTATCGGGGTGAATCGGTAAAGAATTCGTTTGGGCAAATCCCTGTTCACTTGCGGCACCTGAAGAAGCTAAGAGTATTTGGAGTCAGCAATTGCCAATTGACCGAGCTTCCCGATTGGCTCGGTGAAATGGCTCCCCTGCAACAACTCTGGTGTGATGACAACCACTTGACTGAATTGCCCAAGTCCCTTGCACAGTTGCGAAGATTGACCACGCTAACTCTTGAGGACAATCCCCTCAACCCCGCGCTGCAGAGCGCGTACAAGGCCGGGCTGCCCGAGTTGATGGCCTACCTGCGCAGCCTGGAGGAGGGCGCCGAGCCGCTCTACGAGGCCAAGCTGATCCTGGTGGGCGAGGGCGGCGTGGGCAAGACCACGCTGCTCAAGGCGCTCACCGGCCAGGAACCCCGGGAGGGCGAACCCACCACCCACGGCGTGAGCATTGAGGTCCACGCCATGCACCTGCCCCACCCCGAACAAGAGGATGTGGCGATCCAGCTCAACGCCTGGGACTTTGGCGGGCAGGAGGTCTATCGCGTCACCCACCAGTTCTTTTTCAGCCGCCGGTCCATCTACCTGGTGGTGTGGGAGCCACGCAAGGGCGTGCAACAGTGCCAGGTGGAAGACTGGCTCAAGATGATCCGCCTGCGCGTGGGCAACGACGCCCGCATCATCGTCGTCTCTACCCACTGCCGCACGGGCCAGCGCATCGCCCGCATCGACAAGCCCGTCCTCCAGCGCGACTATCCGATGATCGCGGATTTCTGCGAGGTGGACAGCCTGGTGGACGACCCGGCGACGGGCGAAAAGGTAGGCGTGGCCGAGTTGAAGGCCCTCATCGCGCAGACGGCCCAGGAGCTGGAGTAGATGGGGATGCCCCTCAGCCGCCGCTGGCGGGAGGCCCGTGACGAGTTGCTGGTATTGGGGGAGACCCAGCCGCGCATCGCCTACGCCGAGTTTGCCGCCGTCTGCGACCGCCACGGCCTGAGCGCCGTTGCCACCAGGACACTGGCGGGCCTGATGCACGACCTGGGCTATATCGTCGTGCGCCGCATGGCGGCACAAATGATCGTACGTAACGTACTACAGGTTGAGGATAGACCTGTAAGGTCAGCCGACTTACCGAAAAGGGAAACCTGGCGGGACAATAGCATGTCGGAAAAGGGGCGAACTGGGAAG
>JAHJIN010000351.1 GCA_018823415.1 Chloroflexota bacterium
GGCTGCTGGGATAGATAAACCTGCAACCCATAACTCGTAACTTGGAGGAGACACATGATACAAAAGGTTCTGGCATCGATAGTCGGCGTGGCGCTGGTGGGCATAGTGTTGGCAGCCCTGGTGGGTGTGGGCGTGACCATGCTGATCCGGGGCGGGGCCGGCGATGGCTGCGAAGGCTGCGCCCTGGCAGCCGATTGTGCCGAGCAGGCCACGCTGTTCACCCTGACTGGCACGGTGGCCCAGGTTCAACTGGACGCCGAGAGTCCGGCGTTGGTCTTGGACGTGGTGGACCAATCGCCGGTGGACGTTACACTGGGCACGCCGGCATACCTGGCTGGACTGGGCCTGAACGTCCAGGCCGGCGACCCGGTCACGGTAACCGGGCACTATGCGGCAGACGAGGCCACCCTGGTGGCGCACGTCATCGTCAACACGAGCACCGGCCAGTCCTTTGCCTTCTATGACGAGACCGGCCATCCCCTGTGGTCCAATGATACCTGCGAACACTAGAGGCGGTCACAGATGAAGATCAATCGCTACATTTACGCGCTGGTGGTCCTGCTCATCTTCTGGTGTGTCATCGCCGCATCGATGGTGCTGGGCCTGTGGCAGACCAAAGGCGGTCAGCATCGCGGTGGGCAAGGGGGACACGGTGCAGCCAGCCCGACAACCCTCATCGCACACTTGCAGTTTGTCGCGCCATCTGCTATCATGTAGACAGTCGGCTGATGGTCGAGCGTTGGCCTGGAGAAGACAGTGACCACGATCCTGGTAGTGGACGACGAGGTCCGCCTGGTCAAGCTGGTCCGCGCCTACCTGGAGCGGGCCGGCTATGACGTGGTGGTGGCATATGACGGGCCCGAGGCGCTGGACGTGTTCCGCCGGAGCGTGCCGGACCTGGTGGTGCTGGACCTGAACCTGCCCGGCCTGAACGGTCTGGACGTGTTCCGGGCCTTGCGCCAGGAATCCGACGCGCCGGTGGTCATGCTCACCGCCCGCGTGGACGAGGGTGACCGGGTGAGTGGGCTGGAACTGGGCGCCGACGATTACGTCACCAAGCCCTTCTCGCCCCGGGAGCTGGTGGCCCGGGTGGGGGCCGTGCTGCGGCGGTCAGAGCGGACGGCCGCGCCGGCCATCGGCCTTTTGCGCCGGGGCAATCTGGTCATGGACCCGGCCCGGCGCATCGTGCGCCTGAACGAGCGTGAAATAGACCTCACGCCCACCGAGTTTGACCTGCTCCGCGCGCTGGCCCAGCATCCGGGCCAGGTGTTCAGTCGCGCCCAGCTCATGAGCCAGCTCCAGGGCGACTGGTACGAGGCCGATGAGCGCACGGTGGATGCCCACGTCAAGAACCTCCGCCAAAAGATCGAGGCGGACCCGCGCCGCCCCAGCTATGTGCTCACCGTCTTTGGGGTGGGCTACAAGTTTGCCGACGAGTTTGCATAGGACAAGCAACCAGCTTGCCCTATTTTTTTATGGTGACTATGAAAAACATCAAATGGGGCCTGGGTTTCAAACTGTTTCTGGCGTTTGCCGTGGTGGCGTTGACCGGCGTGGGGGCGGTGGCCCTCATCACGCAACAGATCACGGCGAGCCAGTTCACGCTATACGTGAACCAGGGCGGCAGCCAGTGGGCCGTGCGCTGGGCGCCGTTTGTAGAAGCGTATTACCAGCAGACCGGCGGGTGGACCGGCGTCGAGGCACTGTTCGCCGGCGAGATCGTGCCGACTGGCGGCGCGGGCCTGGGACGCGGCGGTCGCTCTGACCGCTGGCGCTTTGTCGTCACCGACCCGGCCGGCGTGGTGATGGTGGACACTGCTGCCGAACTGGTGGGCCAACGCATGAGCACCAAGGTGCTGGCCCTGGGCGTCCCCTTGCAGGCAGACAACCAGCCCATCGGCACCCTGATCGTCACCACCGGTGACCCCACGCGTCACACTACCGAAGAGCAGTCGTTCCTGGACGCGGTGAACGCGGGCGTGCTGGGTGCGGCGCTGCTGGCCGGGTCGCTGGCCCTGGTGGCGGCGGCCCTGGTGGCGCGCAGCCTCACCACACCGCTACGCCGGCTCACCCAGGCAGCGCATGACCTGGCCCGGGGCAACCTGACCCAGCGCGTGGTCATCCGGGGCAATGACGAGGTGGCCGACCTGGGACAGGCGTTCAACAGCATGGCCGAGTCGCTGGAGACGGCGGCCGAGCAGCGTCGCCAGATGACGGCCGACATCGCCCACGAACTGCGCACCCCCCTCTCCATCGTCCAGGGCGAGCTGGAAGCGTTGCTGGACGGCGTGTACCCGCTTACCACAAACTCTATCGAGCCCATCTACCAGGAAACCAGGCTGCTCTCGCGGCTGGTGGCCGATCTGCGCGAGTTGGCCCTGGCCGACGCCGGCGAGTTGCGGCTGGAACGCGTCCCCGCCGACCTGGGCGCGCTGGTGGCGAAAGTGCTGGCCGGGTTCGAACGGCCGGCTGCAGACAAGGGCGTGGCACTGACAACCGAGATCGGGCCGGGGTTGCCGACCCTGGACGTGGACCCTGACCGCATCCGCCAGGTACTGGCCAACCTGCTGGACAATGCCCTGCGACACACGCCGGCTGGGGGGCGCGTGACGGTGCAGGCCGCATCCCACGACGGCGACGTGCTGGTCAGCGTGCGCGACACCGGCCCCGGCATCGCCCCGGCCGACCTGCCCCACGTCTTTGAGCGCTTTTATCGCGGCGACCGGTCGCGAGCCCGGGTCAGCGGGGGCGCAGTCCGCGTGGGCACGGGCACCGGGCTGGGCCTCGCCATCGCCCGGTCCCTGATAGAGGCCCACGGCGGCCACATGTGGGTTGAGAGCGTGCCGGGTCAGGGTGCTGCGTTCCACATCACCCTGGGGACAGCCAAGACTTTTAAACCCGGCCCCGGAGTATAGCGCAAAAGTGTGGGGCGGCTGAGCGTGCGAGGTGCCGGTCCGTGTTTGTCGAACAGCGGGACATCGAGTATACTGGTCTGAGCCAATCAATCGCCATCGGGAGGTCAAGACTATGTATCGTCACCTGTCACGGGCTCAACGCGAGGCCGCCTTTCTGGAAAAGGCCGCGCACATGTATAGCGCCTTGGAAGACTGGTATGATCAACATCCCGCAGCCAGCTTTGGTGAGATTGAAGCCGCGGCTCGTAACCTGCGCCGCGAGTTGATGGGGGATGGATTAGCTGTATTGATCAATGGCCGGGACACCGGCTATCAACTAGAAGCGCCATTGTGTTCCGTGTGGTCAGGAGATGGAATTCAAAGGCCACCGCCGCTGGGGGCTATCGGGCTTGGAAGGCGAAACCGTGCTGATGCGGGCCTATTACGTCTGCCCAGACTGCGAAGGGGAGACGCTTTTTCCCCCTGGACCAGAAGCTGCTGTTGAGAGCTGATCATTGGAGTGAAGGAGCAGGGCGAGTCGCCACGCGCCAGGGACTACTGGCCAAGTCGTTTGATTTGGCCGCGGAGGCCTACGCCGATGCGGTAGGTGGCTCGATGTCGTCCGATAGTCTACGCCGCATTACAGAGGGCTGGGGCCGCCAGGTAGAAGCACAACGGCAGGAGATCGCCGAACAGGCCAGTGCGCCCGCGCAAAGAGGGGAGGACCCTCAAACTCGGCGGGTGGTTGAGGTCAAACCCATTGCTGGGCCAGCGAATCTTTCGACCGATGGGGGGATGGTTTTGCTTCGGGAGGCGGGCTGGAAAGAGGTGAAGCTGACCACCATCTCCGAGGTCGAGGTCAGGCCAGCGGCAGCGCGACCTGCCAAGGAAGACGGTGTGAGTCGGCGCGCCGCGGACCCAGTGGTGAAGCTGAAAACCCACAGCTACCAAGCCGGTCTGTGGGATGCAGACACCATGGCCCTGCATCAATACGCCGAAGGACTGAGACGAGGAATCGACCGTTGCCGACGCTTGAGTTCCGTCAATGATGGCGCCCCGTGGATTGCCCGGATCACGAACCTCAACTGTCCCGAAGCGGTACAGGTGGTGGATTGGCCCCACGCCGAGGGCAAGCTCTGGAAAGTCAGCCAGGCTGTTTTTGGTGAGCAGTCTCCAGCGGGGAAAGGGTGGGTGGCAGGCCAACTAGACTTCTTGTGGGCCGGGCAGGTCAAAAAGGTAGAAGCCGCGCTGGAGGAATTAGACCTGGACCAAGAAAAGTGGCCCGATGAAGTACGCCAGGCCCCAGGGTACTTTGCGGGCAATCGAAAGCGGATGCGCTACGACGAGTTTCGGGCCGCCGGCTATCCGATTGGCAGTGGCACGGTGGAAAGCGGGATCAACACAGTGGTCCATCATCGGATGAAGCGTCAAGGACGAGGCTGGGAGCGGGCGAACGGACAAGCCATGTTAGCCGCGTTGAGCGAGTTGCACAGTGGTCGATTTGAACAAGCCTGGAAAGCTACTTTGCCTTTGGCCGCGTAATGGCTTCCCACAGTTTTGCGCTACACTCCCGGCCCCGGCTGATCTTGACAATAGCCCATATTTCTGGTATAGTTTACGTTGATTAGAAGCATGTACAGCGATTGACAATCTACCCACAGGGGGCTGCGCCGAACATTTGTGCTAAACTTCAGACTGGCAAGCGCAACGATGCTGCTCGCAAGCAGGACCAGGGCCATGCAACTGGTA
>JAHJIN010000352.1 GCA_018823415.1 Chloroflexota bacterium
CGACGCCAATAGAGCCGCCCACGGCGACGCCAATAGAGCCGCCCACGGCGACGCCAATAGAGCCGCCCACGGCGACGCCAATAGAGCCGCCCACGGCGACGCCAATAGAGCCGCCCACGGCGACGCCAATAGAGCCGCCCACGGCGACGCCGACCAAGCTGCCCACGACGTCACCCGGCTAAGACCCCGCCGCCAGAGGTAACGCTCGTCACCAGCTTGCCTCTCCACCTCAACGGCAACGTTTCAGAGGGGCCGTCATGCCCGGCAGGGCGCCGCCCAATATGCGCCTGACCTATTGATCAAAGCCAACAAACCTTTGGAGCAAAGTCAACGCGACTTTGGAGCAAAGTCAATATGGCTCTTGCCAAACCCACCGGTGGTTCCCTTGTATCAGGGCCACCGGTGGGCTATAAGAGCAGCCCCCGGAAGTCTGGCCGCGCAAGGAGGCCAGCAGATCCAACCGGCTGGCCTTTTTGCGTGCCTGGCTGCTGAACCCTGGCCTGGGCCGGAAAGCCCTGGGGCCGGCGGGCACTGCCCTCCCCCCAGCGGGGAGAGTTGGCGGGGCAGGTAATCACCACAGCCGTAATATTGACACGCGTACGGTTCCCTGCTATACTATGAATGGCAGACGGATGGATAGCGCGCCACGAACAACCAACTCGACAACGAGGAGGAAAAATCATGCGATACGAGAAACCCATCGTGATGGACCTGAGCGCCGCGGCGCGGACCTCGGGTCAGGGGCCGCTCTCATGTTACGCTGGCGGCGTGCCGGGTCCACTTTTCTACCTTTGCGAGACCGGCGGGGATCCTTATAACCCGGCACAGAGCTGCGGCGTTGGCCCCGCTCCCGGAACTGGCTCGGAGACGATGTGCATTTCCGGCGCGGTTGTTGCAAGTCTATGTGAGAGTGGCCTCGGCGGCCTCAAGGACGACTATTGTACAGCCGGCCCGTCCGCTATCTATCACTAGCTCGCCGGTCACAGTCCAGGTCAAGGGCCTCCCACCGGTTCCCCGGCCGGTGGGAGGCCCTTGTTGCGGAGTGCTGCGCTTTCTCTTTCCTATTGGCCGATGATTTCAGCCTTGTACCCCAGATTTGCTATAATAGGCCCGCTGTGCCACATCCCAGTTTACCCAAGGTAGGAGCCATGAACCACATTCGCCCACTCTGGAACCGCTTGCTACCGGCCGTGACCGCGACCCCGGCCGCGTCAGACGTGCTGGCCCGGGGCCGGGCCGGCCTCGTCATCGCCACGTGTCTGGGACTGGTGGGCGCCATCGCGGCCCTGCTGCTGGCCTGGGTCATCACCGGCGACCTGGAGGGCGTGACTGTGGCGGCCAGCGTGGTAGTGGTGGCCCTGCTGGCCGGCCTGGGCGCACTGGCCCGCCGGCCGGGCCGGTCCGCGCTGGCCGTCTGGCTGCTGGCAAGCCTGCTCGTGGTGCTGGTGGCCCTGAGTACCGCGCCCTATGGCGTGGCCTCCTCCGGGTCGGCGGCCCACCTGCTGCCCATCGTCCTGGCCGCGTGCGGGCTGGGGCTGGAGGCCGGGCTGGCGGTGGCCGGCGTCAGCGTCACTCTGGTCTGGCTGGTAGCCGTGGCCGAGGTCGCCGGCTGGTACGAGCCGCTGCTCCCGATTGACATCTCGCACCTGACCTTTGACGCCCCCACGCTGACCGTGGTATTCCTGCTGGCGGCGCTGATCGCCGGGGCCTGGTCGCGCTATTTGGGCCGGGCGCTGGTCAAGTAGAAAAGGAGCCCCATGCTCAAGGCCACGCGCTATGGCGACGTTACCCGCTTTGACCTGGCCCACACCCTCGCCGGCCGGGGTCGCTACTGGACCACGGCGTATCTGGTAGATGGCTTGCTTATCGACACCGGCTGTGCCTTTAGCGCCGCCGAGTTGCTGTCCGAGTTGGCCGATGCGTCGTTGACCGACGTGCCTCTGGCTGGCATTGCCACTACCCACACCCACGAGGACCACATTGGCGCCAACGGCCCATTGCAGCGCCGGCACGAGGGGCTGCCGATCTGGGCGCATCCCCTGGCGCTGCCTATCCTGGCCGACCCGCGCGGCTGCCAGCCTTTGCACCCCTATCGCCGCCTGATGTGGGGCTGGCCCACGCCCTCGCAGGCCCAGGCCGTGGCCGATGGCGCGTTCATCGAGACAGAACGGTATCGCTTTCAGGTGGTCTATACCCCTGGCCATAGTCCGGACCACCTGTGTCTCTATGAGCCAGACCAGGGCTGGCTGTTCACCGGCGACCTGTTCGTGGGCGGCAAGGACCGGGCCCTGCGCGCCGGGTACGACATCTGGCAGATCATCGACTCGCTCAAGCGCGTTGCCGAACTGCCAGCCACCACGTTGTACCCGGGCAGTGCCCGCGTGCGCCAGGACCCGGCCGGCGAACTGGCTGCCAAGATTGTGCACCTGGAAGGGTTGGGCGAAAAGGTGCTGGCCCTCGACTGCCAGGGCCGCAGCGTCAACCACATCGTCCGCGAGTTGATGGGGGGCCCCATGCTCATCGAGCTGATCACGTTGGGCCACTTTTCGCGGCGCCGGCTGGTGCTCTCGTATCTGGGGCGCGGCCAATAAACACGAAACCTGCCAGGTTTGAAAACCTGGCAGGTCTGCCGGGGCAACGGGACGAAATCGCGCGATCTATTTGTTGTTCGCGCGGTTGATGTCCCTGGTGGCGTTGGTCACGGCGGTTGACGGTTGGGTGCCGCCGAGCACCTGCTGGATCGCGTTTTCCATGGCGCCCCAGACTGCGGCCATCTCGGGGACGGTCGGGACCGGGATGGCGTTCTTGGTCTGCTCCATCAGGCCGGACAGGCCCGGGTTCGCCGAGATATCCACGGCGAGGTTGGCCGGCACCCGGCCGCTTTTTTCCACGAACAACTGGATCTGCTCCGGGGCCGCCAGATAGGCGATAAACGACATGGCGGCCGCTGCCTGGCTGTCGCTGGTGCTGGCGCTGATATAGGCGCCTTCCACCGCGAGCAGCGAGGTCGCCGGCTGCGAGGCCGCCGGCAGCAACGCCACACCGACCTTGTCTGCGCCCAGGCTTTTCTGATAGTCCAGCAGCATCCAGGAGCCATCGTTGATCATGGCAGCCTTGCCGGCCCGGAACAGGTCCGATTGACTGCTGATATTGTTATCCAGCTTGACGCCCTCGGCATCTTGCAGCCCCTTCATCCAGGTCAGGAAATCGACGGCGCCAGAGCCCTGATCCAAGACACACTTGGCATCGGCGTCAAATAGCTGACCGCCAAAACCCCACAGATACCCGGCGCTCCAGAAAAAGAGCGAGTTCCAGGCCAGGCCATAGCCCTTCTGGGGCGCCACCTCTTTGGCCAGGACGACCATTTCCTGGACAGTTTGGGGCGGTTCTCGATCCCCCAGCAACTCTTTGTTATAGTACAGCGTCACACAGGTATTGAACAGGGGCACGGCATACATCTGACCGTCAGAGGTGACGGCATCGACCGATTGCGGGTTGATCTGGGCCACCAGCTCGACGGGGGCCAGGTCACCCAACGGACGGAACATAGTGGCCTTCATCGAGTTGTCAAACAGATCGTGGTAAGCCATGACGATAGTAGGACTTTGGCCGGCGGCCGTGACCACCTGCAAGCGCTCCTTGAATTCGGTCGATGGTATCTGGACCAGTTCGATGCGGACGTTGGGATGTTCTTGCATATACTTGCTTGCCAGATCGTTCAGGACGGCGTCTTCGCCGGTCGTCCAGGTGTACCAGATCGAGATGGTCTCACGGGGAGCGACCGTGCGCACCGGCGCCTGGGTAGCCTTGGCCTGGCTGGATCTGGTGGGCAGCATGACGGTTTGCCTGACGACGGCCCGGGTGGGCACAGCCTGGGCGGTTTGCAGATACGGCAGGGTGCAGATGCCGATCAGCCCGCAGGCGGCCAGGCACAGGCAGGCGATCAGCGCCAGCACCACCACGACGGCGATGATGACAACCGGCGTGCGGTTTGATTTGGCCGGCGCGGCCGGGGATGACGCGGCCGGCTCTGCCGGGCTCGTCCTCGTTCCGCAGTTTTGGCAAGACTCTTGGTCAAGGGCCATCTCGTGGCCGCAATTCGGGCATTCCATTGGGATCTCCTTCCTATTTCAGCGGACAAGTGTGAGCATAGCTTATCACATCGCCCAGGCTCTGTCAAACTGGCCACGTGGTTGACAAGCAACCCCGGGCGGGATACAATGCGCGATTAATCAAGCCAACGAGGTATCTTGCCATGCGGACCAAGAGTTTGTCCACGCTAGAATTCCCCAAGGTGCGGGCGCGGTTGGCCGAATACGCGGCCTTTTCCGCCAGCCAGGAGCTGGCCCTGGCCCTGGAACCGGCCTGGAGCCTGGAAACCGTGACCCGGTGGGTGCGTGCCACCACCGAGGCGCGCCGGCTGCTGGACCTGCGGCCCAACCTGGACATCGGCGGCGCGCGAGACGTGCGACCCTCGGTCAACCTGGCCCGGCGCGGCGGCGTGCTGCTGCCCGAGGCGTACCTGGAGATCATGGTCACGCTTGCCAGCGCCCGGGCGCTCAAGGGCAGCATCCTGCGCCATCGCGATGTGTGCCCGGTCCTGGCCGATACGGCCGAGTGGATGGAAGAGCGCCCCGACCTGGAGCGCGCCATCGCCCAGACCATCGACGAGCAGGGCCAGGTACGCGACAGCGCCAGCCCGGCCCTGGGGCGCATCCGTCGTGATCTGCGGGTGACGCACGGCCGGCTCATGGAAAAGCTCAACGCCATCGTGGCCTCGTCGCGAGGTCAGGCCGTGCTCCAGGAGTCGCTCATCACCATGCGCGATGGGCGTTATTGCTTGCCGATCAAGGCCGATTTCAAGGGCCGGTTCAACGGCGTGGTGCACGACCAGTCGGCCAGTGGGGCCACCGTCTTTGTCGAGCCACTGGCAACAGTCGAACTGAACAACCAATGGCGCAAGCTCCAACTCGACGAGCAGCAAGAGATCGAGCGTATCCTGCGGGCACTGTCGGCCCGGGTGGCTGAAGACGACGAGGCCATCATTGCCTGCGTGGAGGGCCTGGCCCAGCTTGACCTGGCCTTTGCCAAGGCCAAGTATGCCAACGCCATCCGCGCCACCGAACCGGGTCTGACCACGCTGCGCCAAAAGGTCAAGGGCGAGGTGCCCGACCCGCTCTATCTCAAGAACGCCCGGCACCCGCTGCTGCCCGGCCCAGTGGTGCCCATCACCGTGCGCCTGGGGGGCGACTTTTCCACCTTGATCATCACCGGTCCCAACACCGGCGGCAAGACCGTGAGCCTCAAGACCATCGGCCTGCTGGCGCTCATGGCCCAGGCTGGGCTGCACATCCCGGCCCAAGAAGACTCGCGCCTGCCGATATTCAACGGCGTCTATGCCGACATTGGCGACGAACAGAGCATCGAGCAAAGCCTGTCCACGTTCTCGTCGCACCTGGCGAATATCGTGACCTTGCTCAAGGAGGCTGATAGCGACTCGCTGGTGTTGCTGGACGAACTGGGCGCCGGCACCGACCCGGTGGAAGGCGCGGCGTTGGCCCAGGCCATCCTATCGCACCTGCGGGCCGAACACATTCCCACTGTGGTCGCCACGCACTATGCCGAACTCAAGGCCTATGCCTATGTGACGCCGGGCGTGCAGAACGCCAGCGTGGAATTCAACGTCGAGACCCTTTCGCCCACGTTCAAGCTGTCCATCGGGCTGCCGGGCCGGTCCAACGCGCTGCTCATTGCCCAGCGATTGGGACTGGACGAGGCCATCATCGACGAGGCGCGCGAGCGCGTGGGGCCAGATGCCTTGCAGGTGGACGCGCTGCTGGTGGGCATCCACGACGAGCGCGAGCAAGCCCAGTCCGACCGGCAGGCGGCGGCCCAGGCCCGCGCCGAGGCCGAGGTCCTGCGTCACGAGCTGACCGAGGCCCGGGCCAACATTGACCGGGAGCGCCGCGAGATGCTGCGGGCCGCCCGCGCCGACTTTGAGGCCCAGGTGGCCGAGACCCGGCAACGGCTCCGGCGACTCCAGACCAACCTGAGCGCCGTCAGCGTGACCCGGGAGTGGCTCCAGGAGGCCGAGCAAGAGCTGGGGCAGGCCGAGGCGGCGCTGCCCCCGGCGCCCAAACTCGCGCCGCCGGCCGAGCCGGCCGGCACGTTGCACGTGGACCAGCGCGTGTGGGTGAGCACTCTGGACCAGTGGGGCGTCGTCCTGGCGCTGCCCGAGCGGCCCGGTGGCGAGGCCGAGGTGCTGGTGGGCAGCTTCAAGGTGCGCGTGCCGGCCGCCGAGCTCGAAGTGCGGCCCGAGGAGGCCCCCCCGCCGCCGCGTACGCCCCGCGTGAACGTGACGCGCCCCGCCACGGCCCCCTCTATCCAGATCGACCTGCGAGGCCAGCGGGCGGAAGAGGTGGCCTATTTGCTGGACCGCTATCTGGACGATGCGTTCCTGGCCGGGCTGGCAGAGGTGCGGATCGTGCACGGCAAGGGCACCGGCACCCTGCGCCAGGTGGTGCGCGACTATCTGCAGAGCCACCCTCACGTGCAGAGCTACCGCCAGGGCGAGGTCAGCGAAGGCGGCAGCGGCGTGACGGTGGCACGTCTGGCCCAGTCATAGGAGACTATTTGATGGAACAAGATCACGCTGCGGCTCGTGACAAGCGCCGAGTTGCCTTGACCTCGGTCCTGGCCGCGGTCTTTTTGACCGTGTTCAAGCTGATCATCGGCCTTTTAACCAATAGCCTGGGTATCCTGGCCGAGGCGGCTCATTCTGGGCTGGACCTGGTGGCGGCCCTGGTGACCTATCTGGCCGTGCGGTTCTCGGACCGGCCACCGGATCAGGAGCATCATTTTGGCCACGGCAAAGTCGAAAACCTCTCGGCCTTGTTCGAGACGCTGCTGCTGCTGGTCACGTGTGTCTGGATCATCTATGAGGCGGTGGATCGGCTCTTGTTCAAAGACGCCGAGGTAGAAGTCAACCTGTGGGCTTTTGCCATCATGGTGGTGTCCATCATCGTAGACATCAACCGCTCCCGGATGCTGTACCGGGCCGCCGAAGAGCACCGCAGCCAGGCTTTGGAGGCGGATGCCCTGCATTTTTCCACCGACATCTGGAGCAGCGCGGTGGTCATTGTGGGGCTGGGACTGATAGCTCTGGCCGATTGGTTGCCCCAGTATCGAGCGTGGCTCTTGCGGGCTGATGCGGTGGCAGCACTGGTGGTGGCCGGTATCGTCATCTGGGTCAGTCTGCAACTGGGCAAACGCACCGTGGATGCCCTGCTGGACCGGGCGCCGGCCGGCCTGGAAGAGCAGGTCCGCGCGGCCATTGCCCAGGTAGAGGGCGTGCAGACATGCAGTCGATTGCGCCTGCGCGCCGGTGGCCCCACCATCTTTGTGGAGGCCACGGTGCAGGTGAGCCCTGACTTGCCGGCGGCGCAGGCCCACGAGGTCGCCACGCAGGTGGAGCAAGCGGTACTGGCGGCGCATCCCCACAGTGACGTGATGGTGCACGTGGAACCCACCGAGTTTGCTGCAGAAGACATCGTGGGGCAGGCGCGTGGCCTGTCTGCCCAGGCCGGCCTGTCGGTGCATGATGTGCACGCCCATCGCCTGAGCGATGGCTATCACGTGGACCTGGACCTGGAGGTGCCGCCGGGCCTGTCGCTGGAAGAGGCCCACCAGGTGGCTACAGACCTGGAAAATACGCTGCGCGACCGGATCAAGTATCTGGCCCGGGTGAGCACACACATCGAGGTGGCGCCGCCCCCGCTTCGCGATGCCGGGCAGGACGTAACAGCGTCGCACCCGGATCTGGTGACCCAGGTGCAGACCATCGCTGAATCCCAGGACCCGGTGCTGGAATGCCACGACGTGAGCGTGCGCCAGGTCGAGGACGGTTCGCTATACGTCTCACTGCATTGCCTTTGCCCGGGTGGCATCGACATGCAGGCGGCGCACCGCTGCTCCGCGCAGGTGGAAGATGGCCTGCGGACGGTGTTGCCCCAGGTGGCGCATTTTCTGATCCACGTGGAGCCGGCCAAAGATGACAGCTAGAGGACGATTTTGCCATGCGCTTGACAAACCAGAACCGGCGTGATAAGGTTGGGCATTCTAGAGGAGGAATCATGCACCGTCCTGTGCCGCCGACCCAGCCGCCTACCCTCGTGACCACGCCGGCCAGCCTGAGCCAGATGATGTCGTCGTTGAGCCAGGCTCGCCAGGTGGCCCTGGACACCGAAGCCAATAGTTTTTATGCCTACCACGAGCGCGTGTGCCTGATCCAGCTCACCTTTGCCGGGCAGGATTACGTCATCGACCCGCTGATCGTGTCTGACCTGAGCGCCCTGGGGCCGGTCCTGGCGGACCCAGCCGTGGAAAAGGCGTTTCACGCCGCCGAATATGACCTCATCCTCCTCAAGCGCGAATATGGGTTTGAATTTGCCAACCTGTTTGATACCATGATCGCCAGCCGGATCGTGGGATGGCCCAACGTGGGCCTGGCGTCGGTGCTGTCCGAGCAGTTTGACGTCCGGTTGGACAAGCGCTGGCAGCGGGCCGATTGGGGCAAGCGGCCGTTGCCCCCGGAGCAACTGGCGTATGCCCGGCTGGATACACACTATTTGCTGCCCCTGCGCAATGTGCTCCTGGCCCGGTTGCAGGAATTGGGCCGCGAACAAGAGGCCCGCGAAGAGTTTGCCCGGCTGGCGCAGGCGCCGCCGCCGGTCAACGAGTTTGACCCAGACGGGTTCTGGCGCATCAAGGGGGCGCATGACCTCTCGCCTCACGAAGCCGCCGTGCTGCGCGAGCTGTACCTCTACCGCGACGCGCAGGCCCGCCAGCGCAACCGGCCGCCCTTCAAGATCTTTTCCGATGCGGCGATGCTGCGGATCAGCCAGACCCAACCCAGCGCACGCACCGATCTGCTGCGGATCAAGGGTATGAGCCAGTATGTGGTGCAGCGCTATGGTCGGGGCGTGTTACAGGCGGTCAAGCAGGGCCTGCGCGTCGCGCCCCAGCGGCCGCCCCGTCAGACCAACGACCATCGGCCCGACGACGCCACCCTGGCTCGGCTCGCGGCCCTCAAGGCGTGGCGCAAGAACCTGGGCAAACAACGCGGCGTGGACCCAGATGTGGTGCTCTCGAACGCCGTGCTCATGGCCCTAGCCCGGCGCAACCCCCAGACCGAGGCCGAGTTGAGCGACGTGCCGGACCTGGGCGACTGGAAACGCCAGGAATATGGGGCCGAGATCGTCCGCACGCTCCAAGCTGCGGCCCCGGCGCGCAAATCGACGCGCAGACGCCGGCGCTGACCGCACAAGTCGGTGGTCCTATACTCGTTAAGGTTGAAAACTGACGTTTTTCGTTCTCTGAATGCTGGTCGAGATCTACGCTTGTTCAATCAAAAACTTACTATCTCTGGCACTGCCACGCTGCCTGGCTAAATATATGGTAGTGTTCGGAAATGTCACCGCTGTTCAGCCCGTGGGTCCAAAACGTCAGATCTTATCCTTAACGAGTATAGAAAGAACGAGATGAGTTCAACATGCTGCCCGCCGCTCACGACTAATCGCTGGCCCGGCCTGCTCGTGGCCCTGGGTCTACTGGTGGCGTTTGTGGCCTTGCAGACGGGCATTGCCCTGCTGGTGATCGTGGTCGTGCTGTTGCTGAACGCGGCCGGCGTCGTCCACGGGTCGCCCCTGGCCCTGGTGGAGAATGGCGCCGTGGTGGGCGGGGCCAGTGCTGTGTCCGGCGTGCTCATGATCGGGCTGATGTGGCTGGTGGTGAGCCGGGTTGGCACGCGGCCATTCCGCGCCCCGGTGGCCCTGGTGCCCTCGCGCACGTGGCCGCTGTGGACATTTCCCCTGCTGGCGGTGGTCTATGTGCTGCTGTCTGATGGGCTGACGCTCGTGTTGAACCGGCCCATCGTGCCCGAGGTGCTCCTGCCCTACTTTCAAGGCCCAGTTGCCGTGGCTGTGATGATGGTGGCGACGGTGGTCGTGGCGCCGCTGGCCGAGGAACTCTTGTTTCGCGGCGTGCTGTTCAATGCCCTGGAGCGCTTTGTACCGGCTTGGCTCACGGCGGTCATCTTGGCCCTGGCCTTTGGTGTTTTACACGTGATGACCTATGGCACCGATTGGTACGTCATCATGCAGACTATTCTGGCCGGGTTGATCCTGGGCAGCCTGCGCGCTTGGACCGGCAGCCTGTGGCCCGGTATTTTATTTCATTTGACCAATAACCTGTACGCGACCATCCAGGCCATCGTACTGGTGAATATCTTGTAGGCGCAATCTGCTCTAGATAGGTATGGCACCCATGACTCAACCTGCCGTTGAACCCGCCGTTGCCGCCAGCGATGGCGAGGCATTGCGCGCCATCGCCAACGAGGTGATGGACGTCCACGACACGACCTATGCCCCGGTCGCCGGCATCGCCGTGCGGTTCCGGGGCCAGCTCCGTATGGCCTCTGACCAGGCGTACCACATCATTGCCCAGGGGTTCCGGGGCCTGGGGTATACCCCCCTGCTCCACCACGAAGACGACGGTGCCGCCGCCATCCTCGCCGCCGACGAGGTGCCGGACACCTCGTCCCGGCTCTGGGTGGCATTGACCCTTTTTGCCGTCACGTTCTTGTCCGTGTTGTATGTGGGCGCGCTGAACGAGGTGGGCGATTTTGTGCCGGCCCTGTTCGAGATCGCCCGGGGCCTGCCTTTTGCCCTGAGCCTGATGGCGATCCTGTTGTCGCACGAGATGGGCCATTTCGTGGCCGGCAAGCTGCTGGGCATGCCCATGAGCTTTCCCTTTTTCATCCCGCTGCCCCTGCCGCCGCTGGGCACCATGGGCGCAGTGATCCAGATGAAAGCGCCGCCCATCAACCGCCGGTCCATGCTCCTCGTGGGGGCGGCCGGCCCCATCGCCGGGCTGGTGGTGGCCTTGCCCCTCCTGCTGCTGGGCTTTTCCATGTCCCGGGTCACGCCACTGGACCTGAGCCAGCCGGTGCTTATGGAAGGTAATTCTATCCTGTACCTGCTTTTGAAGCTCTTGTGGTTTGGCAAGTTGCTGCCTGGCGGTGGCGAGGACGTGATGATCCACGCCGTGGCCTTTGCCGGGTGGGTCGGGCTGTTTATCACGGCCCTGAATCTCATCCCGGTGGGCCAGTTGGACGGTGGACACATCGTCAATGCCCTCTTTGGCGACCGGGTCGCCATAATACGTTGGCCTATCATCGTGGCCCTGGTGGTGCTGGGATTCTGGCCGGGCGGCTGGATGGGCTGGCTGTTGTGGGCCGGGCTGGTTCTGATCTTTGGCGGCATCCGCGCCCAGCCCCTGGACGACATCACCCAGCTCAAGCCCTGGCATTGGGCCTTGGGTTTGGTGATGCTACTGATCCTGGTGCTGATCTTTGTGCCGGCGCCCCTCACCATCTGGGGCGAGGTGCCGCCGCTGGTGTGAGGCCCGTCCATGACGACTGACCTGAAACAAGCCACTCGTGAGGCCTTGGTCGATTACGCACCGGCCCGCGCGCGGGAAACGGCTGCGGCGCTGGAGCGCGTCTGGCTGGCCGAAACCGAGCCGCTCACTGAGGTGCCAGCCCAGGTCAAGACCCCGCTGGCCTTTGCCGGAACCTCCATCAGCGTGCTGGACATCATTGGTCAAGAGGTGGGCCGGGCCGCGCGCCGGCACGTGGACGCCTACCTGCCCCTGGCGCACGTGCTGTGGGACGAGCACGGTCGCGAGGGGTGCGTGGTGGCTGCCACCATGCTGGGGCCGATGGAACTGGCGGACCCGGACCGACTGCTGCCGATCCTGCGTGAATTCGCTGCTACCTGCGCCGGCTGGGAAGACGCCGACCAACTCGCTATGCGTGCCGTGGAGCCTATTGCGCGCAAGGATCCGGCCGCATACCTGGACCGCCTGGCCCCCTGGGTGATGGACGACAGCCCGTGGGTCCGGCGCGTGGGCGTCACCACCATCGGCCGGGTGCCCATGAAGCGCAAGGACCGGGCCGCGCAATGCCTGGCCCTGGTGGCGCCGGCCCTGGCCGATCCGGAGCGCGAGATCGTGGGCCGGGCTGTCAGCTTTGCCATCCGCGTCACGGCCCGCGCCGACGCCGGGGCTGCCAAAGCGTTTGTTCGCGCGCACGGCGACACCGGCGATCCCAACGCCATATGGGTGCTGTGCGACGTGATTCGCAGCTTGTGGAAAAGGCTCTTGCCCGAGTTCGCGGACCTGCTGCCGATCTACGAGGCCATGCTGGACCGGTCTGACGCGCGCACGCGTCGCAGCGTCGAGAGCGCCATCCGTTTGCTGGAACAGGCCGGCGGGGTGCAGCCATGAGCGCCAGCGAAGATATTATCTATGGCCGCTATCCGGTGCTGGAGGCCCTGCGCAGCGACCGGGACGTAGAAAAGGTGGTCCTGGTCCGGGGCACGCGCTGGACCGGCGTCCTGGCCGAGATCGCAGCGGAGGCTCGCAGGCTGGGCGTGCCGGTGCAGGCGTTGGACAAGGCCGCCCTGGATCGTCTGGCCGACGGCGCCCATCACCAGGGCGCGGTGGCCCACGTGTCCGTCTACCGCTACGCCGAACTGGACGACGTGCTGGCGACCCCGGCGCAGCGCGGCGAACCGGCCTTTTTGCTCCTGCTGGACTGCGTGCAGGACCCGCAAAACCTGGCGTCGCTCTTGCGCACCGCCGAGGCGGTGGGGGTTCATGGCGTGATACTGCCCGAGCACCGCGCGGTTGGCGTCACCGGGGCCGTGGTCAAGGCCTCGGCCGGGGCTGTGGAACACCTGACCATTGCCCGGGTCACCAACCTGGTGCGGGCCATGGAGCAGTTGCAGACCGCTGACATTTGGGTGCTGGGCCTGGAGCGCACGCCTCAATCGCAGCGTTATGACCGGGTGGACCTGACCATGCCGCTGGCCTGGGTGGTGGGCAGCGAAGGGCGCGGCCTGAGCCGGTTGGTCCGCGAGCGCTGCGACCTGTTGGTGGATCTGCCCATGCGCGGCCGGGTCAATAGCCTGAACGCAGCCGCGGCCGGGTCTATCGCCCTGTACCAGACCTGGCTGCGCCGGTACGGCAATCCATAGTACGTTACCAGTGAACAAGAATTTCACCGCAGAGCACGCCGAGGGCGCAGAGGTTTTTCATCATCTGCTCCGCGGTCTCGGCGATGTCGGCGGTTAGATTCCTTGCTTGGCTCAAGTTCAGTCAATTTAGGAGAAGGTATATGCGCGCCTTTGTAGGATTTTTGCTGGTGGTGGTGCTGCCCCTGCTGCTTCTGATGGGCATTTCCACCATTGTTCCGGTTACCACCGAATGGCTCTGGTTTGATAGCCTGGGTCTGGAGGCCGTGTACGAACTGCAACTGACCGCGCAATGGGGCCTCTTTTGGATCGTTACGCTGGGCACGTTCCTGTTCCTGGCGGGGAACGTATTTCTGGCGCGCCGGGTGGCCCCGGCCAATACCCTGCGCTTGATCCGGCCGCGCATCCAAAAGCAAGAGGTCGTCACCCAGGCGTACAACGTGGGGTCGCTGGCCTTTGATTTTGGGGTGTGGAGCGCCGCCGGCATTGTGAGCGTGTTCGTCGGCTCGATGGCCCAGGAGTCGTGGCTGGCCTGGCTGCGTTTCTTGAACCAGGCCCCCTTTGGCGTGACGGACCCCATCTTTGGGCGCGACATTGCCTTTTACGTATTCGACATGCCGGTGCTGTGGTTCCTCAAGGATTGGGGCTTGTGGACGCTGCTGCTGACCCTGGGGGCCACGGCCGGCGTCTATCTGGCGAGCCGGGCGGCCCGGGGCGGCAGTTTGCCGCGCGCCAGCCGCGTCCACGTGGCGGTGCTGGGCGCGCTGCTCTTCTGCGTGCTGGCCGGCGACTGGGTGCTCCAGATGTTTGGCCTGCTCAACTCGACGGCCGACGTGGTGCATGGCGCCGGCTATGCTGACATTCACGCCCGGCTGCCCATCATGATCCTGATGGCTGTCTTTTCCGTGATCGTCGCCGGCATTATCCTGGTCAACGTCTTGCGGCCGGTCGAGCGGCTGACCACACTGGCCGTGGTCCTCTGGTTCATTGCCATCCCGGTCCTGGTGGGCGGCTGGCCGGCCCTGGTCCAGAACCTGGAGGTCGGCCCCAGCGAGTTGGCCAAGGAAATGCCCTACATCGAGTATAGCATCCAGTACACGCGCCAGGCCTATGACCTGGACCACGTCGTGGAGCGCGATTTTGTGGTGACAGATACGCTCACCCTGGCCGACGTGGAAAACAATACCGCCATCGTCCAAAACATCCGGCTGTGGGATTATCGGCCCCTGTTGCAGACCTTCCGCCAGCTCCAGGAGATCCGTACCTATTACGAGTTTGTGGACGTGGACGTGGATCGTTATATGCTGGATGGCGAGTACCGCGAGGTGATGCTGGCGGCCCGCGAGTTGGTAACGGATCAACTGCCCGAAAACGCCCAGACGTGGGTGAACGAGCGCCTCATCTATACCCACGGCTATGGCGTGTGCCTCAACGCCGTGAGCGAATTCACCCAGGAGGGCCAGCCCCGCTTTTTGGTACACGATATTCCACCGGCGAGTGCGGACCCGGCGCTGCGCATCGATCAGCCGGCCATCTACTATGGCGAGACCGTATCGGACTATGCCATCGTTCACACCACCACGCCCGAGTTCGACTATCCCAAGGGCAACGACAACGTGTATGCCAGCTACCAGGGCACCGGCGGCGTGCTGCTGGATTCGCCACTCACGCGGCTGCTCTTTGCCCTGCGCTACGAAGCCTCGCAGATCATCCTGAGCGAGTATATCACGCCCCAGAGCCGGTTGATGATGCACCGGGTCATCGGCGAGCGCGTGCGCGCCGTGGCGCCCTTTTTCCGCTATGACCGCGACCCCTATATGGTCGTCGCCCAGGGCCGGCTGTACTGGATTCAAGATGCCTATACTGTGACCGACCGCTACCCCTATGCCGAATCCCGTGGCAGTTTCAACTATATCCGCAATTCGGTCAAGGTGGTCATCGACCCGTATAACGGCAGCATGGTCTTTTACGTTATGGACGACCAGGACCCGCTGGCCCAGGCGTATGCCCGGGCCTTCCCGACCCTGTTCCAGCCCGGCTCGGCGCTGCCGGCCGACCTGCGGGCGCACCTGCGCTACCCCGAAGGACTGTTCACCATCCAGGCGAGCCTGTACGCCACCTATCACATGGGCGATCCGCAGGTGTTTTATAACAAAGAAGACCTGTGGGCCATCCCCAACGAACTGTATAGCGAAACGGCGCTGCCTCTGGAACCGTATTACGTCATCCTCAAGCTGGCCGATGATGCGCCCGAAGAGTTTCTCATCATGCTGCCCTTTACGCCGGCCAAACGCGACAACATGATCGCCTGGTTTTATGTCCAGTGTGACGGCGACCATTATGGCAACATGGGTGTGTTCAAGTTTTCCAAGGAACGACTCGTCTATGGCCCCATGCAGATCGAGTCGCGCATCAACCAGGTGCCGAATATCAGCCAGCAATTGAGCCTGTGGAACCAGCGCGGTTCGCAGGTGATCCGGGGCAACCTGCTGGTCATCCCCATCGAGCAATCACTGCTCTATGTCGAGCCGCTGTACCTGCAATCAGAGAGCAGCCAGATCCCAGAACTCAAGCGGGTCATCGTGGCCTATGGCAACCGCATCGCCATGGGCGATACGCTTCAGGACGCCCTGGCCCAGGCCCTTACCGGGACCGAGCCGGCCATCCCGCCGGTCCAGCCGCCCACCGGCACAGAGACCGACTGGATGGCGCTGGCCCAGTCGGCCAAGTCGCACTATGACGCGGCCAACCTCTGCCTGCAACAGAACGACTGGGCCTGCTTTGGCCGCGAGATGGACGCCCTCAAGCGCGACCTGGAGGCCTTGTATGCCCTGGCTATCGGCCAGTGAGCCGTGAATCTGGGTGAGGAGGTCTGGATGAGCGATCTGGAGAGCCGCATTCGCGACCATAGCGCCCGCATTTGTGTCATCGGGCTGGGCTATGTGGGGCTGCCGTTGGCGGTGGAGCTGGCCCGGGCCGGCTTTCGGGTTACCGGGTTGGACGTGAACCCGGCCCGCGCCGAGGCCGTGTGCGCCGGCCGTTCCTACATCAACGACGTGAGCACGGCCGATGTGGCGGCACTGGTGCAGGCCGGGCGGCTGGACGCCACCGCCGATTATGCCGTGCTGGACGATGCCGACGTGGCTTTTATCTGCGTGCCCACGCCATTTACCGCGAACAAGGCCCCCGATTTGAGCTATATCGTGTCGGCGGCCACTGGCATTGCCGAACACCTGCACCCGGGGATGCTCGTGGTGTTGCAAAGCACCACGCACCCCGGCACCACCGAGGAGGACGTGCTCCCCATCCTGGAGCGCACGGGCCTGCGCGCCGGTGTGGATTTTCACCTGGCGTTTTCGCCGGAGCGCATCAACCCCGGCGACCCCGAGTTCAGCGTGCACAACACGCCCAAGGTGGTGGGCGGCCTCACGCCCCGGTGCAGCGAGCTGACTGCCCTGGTCTTTGAGCAGATCATGCCCCAGGTCTATGTTGTCTCGTCGCCCCGGGCCGCCGAGCTGAGCAAGCTCCTGGAAAACATCTTTCGCAGCGTCAACATTGCCCTGGTCAACGAGCTGGCGCTTCTCGCCGAGCGCATGGGCATTGACATCTGGGAGGTCATCGAGGCGGCCAAGACCAAGCCTTTTGGCTTCATGCCGTTCTACCCCGGCCCCGGGGTGGGCGGCCATTGCATCCCGGTGGATCCCTATTACCTCTCGTGGAAGGCCCGGGAGTATGACTTTTACACCAAGTTTATCGAGCTGGCGGCCGAGACCAACCAGCGCATGCCATATCACGTGGTCGAGTTGCTGGCCCGGGCCTTGAACCAGCGCAGCGTGCCGCTGGCCGGCGCGCGCATCCTAGTGCTGGGCGTGGCCTTCAAGCCAAACGTGGACGACGCGCGCAACTCGTCGGCCGAGCGCGTCATCGAGTTGCTGCTGGACCGGGGCGCGCAGGTGGCCTATAACGACCCCTACGTGCCGCAGTATCGCGTGGGGCCAGACGTGTTCCACGCCCCGGTCACCGTGCTGGAATCGGTGCCGCTCACTGCCGAGGCCGTGTCAGCCGCCGACTGTGTGCTCATCCTGGCCGACCATCGCGCCTATGATTACGACTGGCTGGTGCAAACCGCCCGGCTCGTCCTGGACACGCGCAACGCCACGCGCCATGTGCCCGACCGCGACCGCCACGTGGTGCGCATCGGAACACCATTTGGCAACTAGCCAATTCCCCAATCTACCGATCCCAATTTACCAACCGAGGAGACCCTATGCCCAAGAAATCGAAGAAACGCCAACCGCCCAAATCGCCGGTGTCACGCACCGCGCCGCGCCGGCCAGCCAAACCCACCGAGCCCAAAGCGCCGCCGACCGTCTGGCAGCGTATGCGCAAAAACTGGGCCGCCACGGCCCTCGTTGCCCTGGGCGCCATCGTGGTGGTGTCCATGATCGTGGCTATGATCGTGCCGGCCCTGACGCCGACGCCCCCGGCCACACCCACGCCAACCCTGCCGCCGCTGCCCACGCCGGCCCCCACCAAGGCTGTCAAGCAGTACGACGCGCCGCCACCCATGACCATTGACCCCACCAAGGCGTACACGGCCACGGTGGAAACGGCCCAGGGCACCTTTGTAATGCAACTGCTGCCCGATGTGGCCCCGCAGACGGTGAACAATTTTGTCTTTTTGGCCCGCGATGGCTTTTACGATGGCCTCACGTTCCACCGGGTGGAGGGCTGGGTGGTGCAGGGCGGCGACCCGGAGGGGACCGGCGGGGGCGACCCAGGCTATAGCATCCCAGCCGAGTTCGAGTCATCGGTGAAATACTCCCAGGTGCGCGGCATCGTGGGATTGGCTCGCGCTCAGGACCCGAACAGTGGCGGCAGCCAGTGGTACGTCGTCAAGCAGGACGCCACCGGACTGGACGGCCAATATACCACCTTTGGTAAGGTCATCGCCGGCATGGACGTAGTGGACAAGCTGGCTATCGGCGACGTGATGACCCGGATCATCATCCAGGAGAGCGAGTAAAGGAGTTCGCATGGATAACCGGTTACTGACAGTTCTTTTGGTAGTTGTCGTCGTGGTTGGCGTGTGCATCTGTGCCCTGTTGTGCTGCGGAGTGCTGACTCTGCTGCCCGTGCAGCCCACGCCCCAGCCGACCCGCGTGATTCGGCCGGCTCCCACCGCTGCCCTGCCAGCACCAACCCAGGGCGCTAGGCGACAGTACAACGCGCCGCCGCCCATGACCATTGATCCCACCAAATCGTACGTGGCTACGGTGGAGACGACCAAGGGCACGTTTGTGATGCAATTGCTGCCTGATGCAGCTCCGCAAACGGTGAACAGTTTTGTCTTTTTGGCCCGCGATGGCTTTTACGACGGTCTGACCTTCCATCGCGTGGAAGACTGGGTGGTGCAGGGCGGCGACCCAAAGGGCACCGGGACGAGTGGCCCGGGCTATACTATCCCGGACGAATTCGGATCGTCCAGAACCTATTCCCAGGTGCGCGGTATCGTGGGGCTGGCCCGCCCCCAGGCCCCGAACAGCGGCGGCAGCCAGTGGTACGTCGTCAAGCAGGACGCCAGTTGGCTGGATGGCCAATACACCACCTTTGGCAAGGTCACCGAAGGCATGGACGTGGTGGACAAACTGGCTATCGGTGACGTGATGACCCGCATCACCATCCAGGAGAGCGAATAGCCACTTGGAATCCCCGGAGGCCCCAGCCACAAACGGCGAGGTCCAATCGCGTGGCCGCCCGACCACGTGGCGGAGCATTGCGGCCATCACGGTGGCCGGGGTCGTCAGCCTGGCGGTGTTCCTGGCGCCCATTCCCTGGGAAGACTTGGCCGGCTATGGCTATGTGGGCATCTTTGCGCTGAGCCTGCTCTCGGCCAGCAGCGTGTTCCTGCCGCTGCCCGGGCTGGCGCTGGCCTACACCGGCGGCGGCGTGCTGGACCCGCTCATCGTGGGCCTGGTGGCTGGCCTGGGCAACGCTCTGGGCGAACTCACTGGCTATCTGGCCGGGCGCGGTGGCAGCGCCATCCTCGATGACCTGCCTCACTATCAGCGGCTAGAGGATCTCATGAGCCGCTACGGGGGGCTGGTGATCCTGGTGCTGTCCATCATCCCCAACCCGATTTTTGACGCGGCCGGCATTGCCGCCGGCGCGCTGCGTTACCCGGTGTGGAAGTTTTTGCTTTTTTGCACCATCGGCAAGACCATCAAGACCCTGGCCTTTGCCTACCTGGGCGAATATTCCCGCGACTGGCTGCTGTGGATCCTGGGCGGGACCGGGGCGCTGTCTATAGAGTGGCTGGCTGTCATGTGGCCGGGTGACTGAAAAAGGCCCGTTCCCTCCGAGGGAACGGGCCTTTCGTATATTTCTCACCCGTAGCCAGTTCGCGTATGATGACTATTCTACTGGCAAAACGGCCGGCCGCAGGCGCCGAGCGAGCCACAGCAGGGCCGCCAGCATGATGGCCGTATCCACCAGCAATAACCCGGCCACGCCCACGGCGGCAATGTCGCCCACCGGGAGTCCGCCGGCCTCTGGCATCAGGACCGGGGCCACGCCCATTACCGAGGCCAGCACGTTCCACGCAAAGTGAATCCCCAGGCACAACACATAGGTTCCCAGCAGGCGCCAGGGCTTGCGCTGCCAGATGGCATAATACCACCCCAGGCCCATGAGCGCGCCGGTAAAGCAGTGCATGAGCGACGAGCCAAAACGCAACACGGCCACACTGCCCCAGTCGAGCGGGTCCAGGGCGCCCGCGCCATTGAGCAAGCTCTCGGCGATGGCGAAACCGGCCCCGGCAGTCAGGCCCATGAGCAGCGCGGCTCGAGCGGTGCGCGCCCGGTGGCTCATGATCGCCACGCCCAGGGCCTTGACCAACTCTTCGGTCAGTGGGGCGATGACCAGGGTGATGGCGACCAGCATGGCGATGGCTTCGGGCATGGCCAACACCTGGCGCAGCAGGTCCATGTCTTCCGACCAGTTGGGCGTGCTGCGGATTATGCCCACTAACTCGGTCCAGGTATCCAGTCTCCCCGGCACCAGCAGGACCAGTGCCACAATAGCCACGACCAGCAGCACCATGAGCACGATTTCCAGGCACATGGCGAGGGATGTGGCGATCAAGCTGCCATAGGCAAGTTGCGCGGTCAGTTGGCGACCGGTGAGCGCGGGCGCGTGCTCGTCGCTGATCGGGGTCGGCCGTGGAAACGCCATCCACCCGGCCAGGGCCAGCACGATGAGGGGTGGCAGGGCCTGGGCCACCACGTGGAACGGCGGGAACGCATACGACGATACCAGACCGCCCGGCACCAGGGCCGTCATGCCCAGCAGGATCATCAGGCCGAACGCGCCGCCGCCCAGCAGCAGCGTCCACCCGGGCCGGGGAAACCACGCCGGCCGCGCCGGAATCTTTAGCAGGGAGCGCACGCCCTGGACCAGCAGCAGCGTTCCCAGCACTGTCCCTATCGCGCCCAGGCCAAGCAGCAGCACGTTAAAGGTGATTTGGCTCTCGGCGTTGCCCACGGCCAGCGGAGCCAGGAAATAGAACGGTAGTGTGATCAGGCCCAACAGCAAGAGGCTGCCCCCGGCAATGGCCACCAGGGCGCGGGCCAGCGATGACAGGAACGAGTTGGGACGCGATGTGGTCATGGGACAGCCTCCGGGTCGGCGGCCGGCGGCGTGGTCAGGCCCTCGGCGGCCAGCACCCGCTGCAAGGCCGCGATCCCCACCTCGATCTGGGATCGGTCCGGCTCACGGGTGGTGAGCGATTGCAGCGCCAGCGTGGGGGCCATCAGCGCCCGCACCAGGCGGTTGCCACAGTGCGCCGCGCTCCAGCGCACGATCTCGTACGAGATGGCAGCCACCACCGGGATGAGCACGATGCGCGAGCCGATGCGCCAGAACCAGTCGGGCCGGCCCATGAACCCAAACACCAGGATGCTCACCACCAGCACCACCAGCAGAAACCCGGTGCCGCAGCGCCGGTGTTCTTTGGGGTATTGGCTCACCGTGTCCACATCCAGCGGCGCGCCGGCCTCATAGGCGTTGATGGTCTTGTGCTCGGCGCCGTGATAGGCAAAGACCCGGCGAATGTCGGGCAGCATGCCGATCAGCACCAGGTAGACCAGGAAAAAGCCCAGGCGGATCACGCCTTCGATGGTGACGCTGAGCAAGGTCGAGTGGACAAAGGCATCCACCAGCCCGGTGAGGATGACCGGCGTCACGAAAAAGATCGCCACGGCCAGCCCAAGTGAGAGCAGCAAGGTCACGGCGATCATCCACGGCGACATTTCTTCGCCTTCTTCTTCCAAGGCCACGTTGGCCGATTTCATGAGGGCACGCGTGCCCAGCACCAAGGCATCCCACAGCATGGTGATGCCCCGAACAAAGGGCCAGCGCGCGATCTTGTGGGTGTAAAAGAACGAGGTGAGGGGTTCTTCATAGATGAAAATGCCGCCAGACGGCTCACGGACGGCCAGTGCCATGTGGCTCTGACCGCGCATCATGATGCCTTCCATTACGGCCTGGCCGCCATAGTTGAATTTGGGTTCGCTCACCGCTTCTCCTTGTGGTTAATATGGCGGGTCGGCCGGCCCTCTATAGCCGCACATGCCCACCCGGGGCGAGTTGACTATTTGCATTGGCTCGCCATAGTCTTCGTGCGGGTGATCCCCTACGTGCTCGTCGCACAGGTACCCGGTTTCGTCCAGTTCGTACAGGCATTCCAGGCACAGCCATTGGGCCGGCTGGTCGCAGGCCATGCACTGGACCACGGGCATGTTGTTGCGCGCCATCGAATAGATGGGGTGCCGGGTTAGTGGCTTGCCCTCACGCATTTCTACGACTTTGATCAAGGTCTCGGACGAGGTTCCAAAGTCATAGATGTGAGTGAGCACCATCCCCGGCTCGAACAACCGGGCGGCCTGGGTCTTGAATGCGATCTCGTCGCCACTCCAGCCGCCAAAGGAAAACCGGCTCAGGTGCCCGCAGCATTCTAGCCAGATAGCACGCAAATAGCTATCCAGGTCGGCCAGGGTAGCCGAGCCGTTCATCTCCAGATGTAGCCAGAAATCGCCGCCCCAGGCATCCTGTACTTGCAGATGATAGAGTTGCTGGGTTTGCCCCGACCCCTGGTTGGCGGTCTGGATGGCCGCCTGGCGCTCGGCGCAAGACGAAAGGTGCCGGGCCAGGCCGCCGCGCGTCATTTCGCGCCCGCAAAAGGCGCACTGGCCTCGAATTTGTGGTTTTCGGCTCATGAGGTCTCCTCGTGGGTGGTGATTCAGCGCGATAGCACGCTCCGAGTGGTTCAGGCCACCTCGTGGCAGTGGCGGCAGCGGGCCTCGTACACCTCGTTGGCGCCCACCAGGATCACCGGGTCGTTGTACGATGCGGGCCGGCCGTCGATGAGGCGCTGGGTGCGGCTGGCCGACGACCCGCAGACCACGCAAATGGCCGATAGCTTTTCTACCATCTCGGCCTGAGCCATGAGCAAGGGCATGGGGCCAAACGGCTCGCCACGAAAGTCCATGTCCAGGCCGGCCAGGATCACACGCTTGCCGTCGTGGGCCAGGTCGCTCACCAGGTCAGCGATGCGCCAGTCAAAGAATTGCACCTCATCGATGGCAACGACCTCGCTGGCCGGGTCGATCTGGTCTTCGATGTCTGATACCTGATCGACCACGATGGCCTCAAAGTGTGCGCCGTTGTGAGACATGACCTTTTCTGTCATATAGCGATCATCCAGGCGGGGCTTGAACACCTGTACCCGTTGTTTGGCAATCTGGGCGCGGCGCACGCGGCGGATCAGCTCTTCGGTCTTGCCGCTGAACATGCCACCGCAGATGACTTCAACCCATCCTTGTCGGTGTGACCATTGCATCTTTTGTCCTCCCCGGCCGGGCCGGTGGTCATAGTTGAATATCCACCCAGGTGGTTTCGCCTTCGCGCACCACCAGAAACTTTTTGAACGAGCGCTCACCGACCTGGACTTCAAGGTCATACGAGCCTTTGTCCAGATCCCATACGGCGAAATTCTCGTGCCATTGGTCGTCGGGATTGACGCCGTGGTCCAGGTAGGTAAAGATGGTGATAGGCGTGCCGCCGCCGGCCTTGCGCACCAGCAATCGCACCTCTGGCATCAGTCGGCCCTGTTCGTCCATGACCCGGCCGGCCAGGGTCCCGGCGCCGGGCATGGGCTTGAGCCAGAGCATGGGATTGCGAGTGTTGTCGTAGGCATTCTCACCCAGACGCACTTCAAAGTGCAGGTGCGGCCCCAGGGCAATGCCGGTATCGCCCACGGCGCCCAGTTGCTCGCCGGCCTTGACCTTTTGCCCTACCTTGACGTCTATGCTGCTCAGGTGCCCATACAGGCAAAAGACCGGCTGGTCCTGGTAGGTCTGGTTCATCTGCACGACGATGAGATTGCCATAAAAGTTGGGGCGCAGGCCCCAGGCCTGGGCTTCGTCTGTGCCGGCCACCACCACCACGCCATCGGCCACGGCTAGCACCGGCGTGCCGGTGGGGTTCACCGAGTCTACGCCATAGTGCAGCAGGTATTGGCCTTCGGCTGTGGTGCCATAGGGATAGTAGCGGCTGGGGATCACGCTGGCCGTATCGGGCAGTGGGCGGTCGAACCAATAGTGGCCCTCGGCGTTGGTGGGCGGCTCTGTCACCTCCATGTCTGGCGTGGGGGTGATATCCGGCGGTCGGGTGGGCCGGGGCGTGGCCGTGGGCAGTGGCGTGGGGGTGACAGTGGGCGTATTGGTGGGCGTGGGCGATGGCGTGATCGTGGGCGTGGGGCTAAAGCGCGGTGTGGGCGATGGGGTGGGCGTGAGCGTGGGCGATGGGGTAGGCGAGGGCAAGAGTGACCAGGCCACCTGGCGCGCGGTTGATGGCTTGTTCACCGGGGCCAGCATGTTCCAGCCAGACACATAGCCGGTGCTCACGATAATGAGGACCAGTATCAGCACCACAATGGCGCCCAAACGTCCTGACCAGCGGGAGATTTCCTGTTCCCAGCCCATCACGTCCTCCATATTGCGCCCGCAGTCGCGACCGCATGTTGGGCCCATGCCCAACGCGGCGTCAATTATACCCTACCCCGGGGGTCTTGGCAACGGGGCCGGTGCCCCGGGCAACCAACAAGTTGGTACTTTTTTGGTACTCGGCGGGACCTGGCGTGTGGTACACTAGGGACGTAAGCCAAGCAGTATCATGTCAAGAGAGGAGGTGCGATATGGGACGATACATCATTCGGCGGCTGTTGTGGACGATCCCGGTGGTCTTTGCGATCTCGCTGGTGACCTTTGGGCTGATGCACGCGGTGCCCGGCGGGCCGTTCGACCGGGAAAAGCCGTTGCCCCCAGAGATCAAGAAAAACCTGGAAGATTACTATGGTCTAGACCAGCCGCTGTGGAAGCAATACACCGACTATATGGGCGGCCTGGTGCGCCTGCAGGTGGCCCTGCCCACGGCCGACAAGCCCGCCCAACTGGACGGCAGCTTTTTGATCGAGTTGCGCATTCCCCCCGACCCCAAGCAAACCATGTTGGCCCTGGGCTTCTGCGACATGGGTCCCACCTATCGCTCGCGGGCCCGGACCGTGAACGACGTGATCCGGGAACAGTTCCCCATCTCGGCCCAGTTGGGCGTGGTGGCCCTGATCATTGCCCTGATGATCGGCGTGCCGCTGGGCATCATCAGTGCCCTCAAGCAGAACACCATGCTGGACTATGGCAGCATGTTCTTTGCCGTGCTGGGGGTGAGCGTGCCCAACATGGTGATGGGCCCCTTGCTCATCTACCTCCTGTCGGTGCAACTGCACTGGTTCCCCGCGGCCCGCTGGACGCATATCACCGA
>JAHJIN010000353.1 GCA_018823415.1 Chloroflexota bacterium
GCTAAAGCGCCCGGCCTTCCACCAGCCGACCCGGATGTCCTCCCGGTTGCGCCAGGCCTCCGCGTGCTCTTTGAGCAGCGCCTGCCCGGCCTCGTCGTTCGCAAAGACCCGGGCCAGGATGACCTCGGGGTGTTCAGCGAGCTGGCGGGCGTGCTGCCGCTGCCATTCGTCCCGGCGCGCCCGTCGCAGTTTCAGTTCGTCGTCGCTCAGATGTGGCGCGTCGCCCAGTTTGCGTGGGCGCCACTTGACGCTGACGGCCGGCACGTTGGTCGGAGGTTCCACCGGCTCGCTGACTCTTGCTGGCGGTTCAGTGGGCTTGGCCGCGGGCGGCCGAGCCGTCGCGATCTGCGCCGGCTCTTTCTTGGCCCCCTTGCCGTTGCGGGTGGCCACCACCGCGGCGACGGCCGGGCAGCCAGCGGTCTGGCACGAACACCAGAACTCGTTGGCTCCCACGGCAAACACCGCGTGGCGCCGGCCATCCGGGCCGGTGACGGTCACCTGGCCCACCAGGATGGTGCGCCCTTGCTTGGTCTTCCACTTGGGCCGGCCGGTGATGACGTACTCACCCGTCGGGGCCAGGTTCAGGGGTACGGCGGCAGCCGACTTGTCTGCTGGCGCCGCCGGCGCGTGTCCGATGTGAGCCGGCGTAATCGCGGCCCCATCCGGTCCGGCCGCCAGTTGATAGGAGCGACCGGGCGGTAGGGGATATGCCCGCAGCGCCAGCACTGGCCCATCGTCGTTGAACGACACGTCGTCAAACGACGCATCGTCAAACGACGCATCGTCAAACGGCGTGGGCTCGTCCAGGCTGGACCGCGTCGGTTGCGGTTGCGGCGGGGTCACGAGACCAGGCGGCAGACTGTCCGCCGCCCGTTCCCGCTGCATCCGCACCTTGCGGGCGTAAGGCACCACATGGTGGACGTACCAGGTGCTCAACCGCCATTCGTCCAGTACCGCGTCGGCCAACTTGGCCCGTTGGCTGCGCCAGTCCCAGGTGTCGATAGTGGCCTGGAACGGCTGGTCCCGCAGCATGTCCAGGGGTCCCTGCACCTGCGGGTCGTGCTTTTTGAGCAGCCAGATGGCACACGGCCAGTTTGTGCCGCTCTCCTCGAACGTCTGCTTGGGCAGCATGATCCGGGCCAGCTCCAGGCAGCGGGTCAAGACCCACTCCCGGAACGTGACCAGGTCGCTGCGCCCAAAGATGCCCTGCGGCACCACCAGGCCGATCAGCCCGCCCGGCCGCACGGCGCGGATCTGCAGCTCCGTGGCGGCTTTCTGGGACAATACGTGCCCCTTGTGCGTGGAGGCTGTGTCCAGGTGGGCCAGGTCCTCCGTGCTCCAGGTCAACCCAAAGGGCGGGTTGCCCAGCGCATAGTCGAGCTCGCCGGTCGCCATGCGGTATTCGAGGCAGTCGCCCTGGAAGAACTCGGTCCCCCCGGGCCAGTCCTTGTATACCGCGGTAGCGATGCGGTAGGCCTCTTCCTGCAGCTCGATGCCTACCAGCCGGCAGGTGTCAGGCACGCCGTAGAACATGCGGCCCGACCCCATGCAGTTGTCATAGACCTCGGCCCCGGCGGGGATCGCCAGCGCCTCGGCCATAAAGCTGGTGACGGCCAGCGGGGTGAGGTACTGCCCCTCGGCCGCCTTTGAGTCTGCGAACAGGCCGGACCCGGGCTCCGCCTTGACCAGGCCGCCGACCCCCGTGTAGAGGCTCAACAGCCAGTCCCGCTCTTGCTGCGTCGGTGGGGTAGGCTGCGCCAACAAGAGCGCGGCCATCGCCACCGCTTCCTGGTTGCGCGTCTCACGGCGGAGACGCATCTCGTTCTGGTCCACGTTCGTCCTCCTTTCGTTGGTAGGGAGGACGCCATCGCCCGACCGGGGCGATAGCGCCTGCCCCGGTGGGTAATGATGTGGTGGGTGTGTCGTGGTGCGCAGCGCTTCTACGCTGCGCGTTCTTGATATTGAATGCCGTATGTAGTTGTTCGAGTGCGTGATGCCCTGGCGAGTCGCGGTTCGCCGCTCGGCGCCAGGGGGCAGCTCACCAGATGGATGGGCTGTCCCCTGTCTTCGAGCCGGCTACCCGGTCGCGAGACCCGGCAGGAACGGTTGGGGAGTAGGTGCAGGCGTTGCTGGCTGACGCGGGGTGCGACCAGCCGGTTGGCCAAACGGCGGCGGCTCAAACAACGGGCCCCAGGGCTCGCCGGCCGGCTCGTCCAGCATACAATCCAGGCAGATCGGTGCGGCGCTCAGGCCCGCCGGGCGGCGAAACAGCCGGCCGCAGCGGATACAGGCAATCCAGACGATCATGACGATCATGGGCCACCTCCAAGCAAGGTAGAAGATAGGTCAGGGAGGGGTAACCCCACTCCCTGACCCGGTCGAACACGATTTTGCACACGCCGGTCATGCATAGCGAAGCATATAGGAAAAACTAGGCGGCCTGTTGCCGGGTGGTCGTTTCCCACCAGGCGCGCCAGGCCTTCAGGTTGCGGGGACCCAGGGGCACGCGGCCAGTCTCGGCCACGTGGGCGTAGAACGCCTCCAGGTCCACGGCGGCCACCGCCACGCCGTTGGCGTAACGGGGCGGCCTGTGGGCCGGCGATTTGGTGGCTGGCCGGCGCGCCGGGCGCCGGGCGCGCTGGTGTGGTTTGGCACGTCGGCGGGCGGCGGCCAGGGCCTTGTTCACGCAGTTGCGGGCCGCGGCGGCGTGGGCCTCTACGGTGTCATCCCTGGGGATGGCCGTGCCCACAGCCTGCACCGGGCTGCCCTCCTCGGGCGTGACTTCGACTACCGCCTGGTAGTAGACGCCCAGGAACTGCCTGGCCGGCGGGTCGTCATTCGTCCAGGTCCAGGACTCGCAGCGGTCCGGCCCCTGGACAACGCGCATCTGCTCGTTCATCGCGACTGGTCCTCCTTTCCCTCTGGATCAGGCTTCCTGCACGCGCACGAGGTGGGCATCGGCGCCCAGCAGACAGTCCAACAGCCGCAGCAGGCCCACAAACTGGGCATAGTCGGCATCATTGAACCAATCCGTCAGTTCGCCAGCCATGTCATACTGCTGGCGCAGTGCCGGCCGGTCCACGGCGATGACTCTGACCTGATTCATGCTGGTGGCCCAGTCCAGGACCGCAGCTGCCACGTCGCCGGGGCGATAAAAGACCTCGCCTTCTGCCGGGTCGGCCGGTGCGGTCACATAGCGCTGGAGGCCGGTATAGGCCCAATCCAGGATCAGGCCATCCGGTTCCAAAACCAGCGCGCCGCTCAGCATATTCGAGAACAGGTCGGCAATCTCGCCCGGGTCGGCGTCGCCGGGCACGGCGACTTCTAGCTGCACGATGCGCACTTTTTGGTTTGGTTGCACGTTATGCACGTTGTTCTCCTCTCTCAGGTTGGCGAGAGGGAGCGCGGTCCCGGGTCGGGAGCCGCGCCCCCTCGCCGGGTTATTGTTATGTCCAGACTATCCCACGCTACCCAGGCAGGGCATGGTCACGTTCAGGTAGTCGGCATAGTCCTGCGTCTCGGCGGTCGTCGTGACGGCTGCCAGTTGCAGGTGGCGCCAGCCCTGACCGTGCAGCTCGCGGATCAGGAGCCGGGCCGCCTCGGGGCAGCACAGCCGCCAGTGCGCGGGCGGCGGTTCGATCAACTCGAACTCGCCGCACGCCGGCGGGGGCGTAGCGCTCACGTCAACCCACTGCGGCTCGCCCGCCGGGCGAAAGCAGGGGTGCGGTCGCCACTGCATACACCGCTCGGCCAGTCGGCGCGGCGGTAACGGCACGCCGGTCCAGCGCGATACCAGAAACCGCAACTGGACGTTGTTGACCCAAAATCCGATACGGTGTGACAGCCCATGTCGGCCATGGGTGAACACGAACGCCACGGGCTGCCACGTGGTGGGCGGCTCGTCGCGCAACAAGCCCTGTTCGCAGGTCCAGGCGTGATGGTCATGGGCTGGCTGCTGGCCGGTGGGCCGTGTGGTCAGCCATGCCGCGTTGCGCGCCTGCACCTCGGCCGCTGCTCGTCGGGCCGCTACCTGGGGATGATCAGGCCAGGCTGTTTCAAACGCCTGACGCCGAGCCTCCCAGTCCCGCCAACGTTCGCGACGCTGGCGCCGCGGGTAGGGCGGTGGAAAGCCGGATAGGGACAATTGGCTCATGCCCCGGCTCCGGCTCCCAGCGGTTGAATGTTCCAACCGCTCCATTCCATCGTGACCACGAACCGCTGGTGAACAACCGCATCCGCACCGTATCGGACGGAGCGCACGGGGCGGCCGCAGTGCATTCGGCGCACCTCGATGTCGGCCTGTGAGTATGCTGTCATTCTCGCAACGGCCAAGGCGAGGTCGTGCGGCGTCCAGCTTCCCAATGGCGTAGCAAACCACTTGCCATCGCCATTGCTGTCGCGAATGGACACCTGCCAGTAGTCGGGAGTGTTCCACGAAACGAGTTTGGCCCCGGGGGGCAAGATTTGGGTCATCATGCGGTCATCCCTCCCAGTGGTTGCACGCGCCAACCGCTGTTCCAATCGGGCTGGACCGCGAACAAGCCACTGCCCACCGGCATCCCCCGCTCAAAGCGAGTCACCGTGCAGATGCAGCGGCCTGCGGCGGCCTGCCGGGCGCCGGCGATGGCCAGGTCGCGCGCCGCCCATTTGCTCAACGACGCCTCGAACCAGAGTGCCCCCTCGGACTGGGCATCCTGAACCGACACGCGCCAGAAACTGCGTGAGTCGGCGGGCACTGTCTCGAACATGGGCGGCGGCAGGGTCTGGATCAAACGCGGTTTTCGTGGTTTTCTGATCTTCATAGCTCACCCTCCCACGAAAGCCAGCGCGGGCTGGCCGTATGCTGGGGTCGCAGCAACATCGGCGACGACCGGTTGGTTGGGCTCGCTCAGGCCCAGGTCGATCTCGTTCCGACGATACAACGCCCGGTCGCGCTGGTTCGCCTCGCGGCGCACCCGCCGGTCCACCAGTTTGTCCCACTGCCGGTCGGACAGCGGGCTATTGTAGCGGTGCTCCTCGCCCGGCTGTTCCAGCCAGGTCACGAGTTGTTCGCGCAACGAGGCGCGGAACGGGCTGCGGAACCGGCTGGTGCTCAGGAGTTCGATGGCCGCCAACTTGCGCGGCCAGGCATCCGGGGCGTAGGCCAGCCAGCGCTGCCAGGCCTCGGGCCAGTTGGGCTGGGCGCCCATGCCCCAGGCCCAGCGCCATTTGACGCATTCGGCGATCCATTCCTCGGCCGGCAACCAGTCCGGCAGCGCCACGTCGCGGACATCGTAGCGGCGCACCTCCACGGTGCGGTCATCATCGTACGAATAGTGGCATTGGGTGTATACCCGCAGCCAGCTCGTATCGCCATCCCACACCGCGCGCGGCGACATGGGCGTGGCGATGTTCGTGAACGGCACTTGCTCATAGAGAATCTGGTGCAGTTTCATTGCTTACCTCCCGTAGTATGCTACGGGGGCCTCGTCACCCGACAGGGATCCGAGGGCCCCCGTCGAGTAGCTCATCATTACGCGCCTTCCTCATCGCCGACGTCCTCGTCGCCGACGCCCAGGGCCATTTCGTAGACCCCGGCGCCAACGCCCAGGTCGGTCAAGGACGTGCGGGTCAAATCCTGGTAGAGCTCATCCTGCTGGAAGCCCAGCGCCAGCTGGCGCAC
>JAHJIN010000354.1 GCA_018823415.1 Chloroflexota bacterium
GGCTGAGGCGCGCCACCAGCCGCAGCAGCGACGGGTTGGGCCGCCGGTCGCCGGGGCGTGGCCGGCCGGCGCGCCGGGGGGGGCATCGCCGGCTGGGACATGGACTGGGCCTGCACGCGCACGTGGAAAATGGCCCGGGTCGTGTCATGGCGAATCATCCCCAGCAACTCCTGGAACATTTCGTGAGCTTCTTTTTTATAGACCACCAGGGGGTTCTGCTGGCCGTAGGCGCGCAGGCCAATACCCTCGCGCAGGGCGTCCAACGCAGTGAGGTGCCGCACCCACAGGTTGTCCATGGCCCGCAGGAGCACGTGGCGCTCCACTTGGCGCAACAGCGGCGAGGTGATCTCGCGCTCGCGGTCATCATAGGTATCTGTCACCAGGGCAGCGGCGCGCTCGCCGATCTCGTCGACTGACAGGTCAGCCAGGCTCGCCGGCTGCCAGTCTGGCGGCAGGGGCACAATGCGCTGCAATTCGTTCAGGAATCCTACCAGCGCTTCTTCGTCCACCTCGGCGGTCAGGTATGAACCCACCAGGTCGTCCACTTCGTCCAGCACCATCTCTTCGATGATGGGCCGCAGGTTGTCCGCGCTTAGGACCTTGGTGCGCTGGTCATAGATGACCTCGCGCTGGGTGTTCATCACGTCGTCGTATTCCACCACGTGCTTGCGGATGTCAAAGTTGTAGCCTTCGACCTTGACCTGGCTGTTTTCGATGGTCTTGCTTACCAGCCCGGCCTCGATGGGGATGTCTTCGTCCAGGCCAAAGCGGTCCATGACGCTGGCGACGGCGCTGCCGCCAAAGCGGCGCATGAGGTCGTCTTCCAGTGACACGTAAAAGCGCGACGAACCCGGGTCGCCCTGGCGACCGGCGCGACCCCGGAGCTGGTTGTCGATGCGCCGAGCCTCGTGCCGTTCTGTGCCCACGATGTGCAGACCACCCAACTCGCGGACCCGGTCCTGATCGCGTTGCCATTCGGTCTTGATGGTCTGGATCTCGGCGATGACAGCTTCGGACAGTTCCGGGTGCTGCGCCACTACCTGGCGAGCTTGGTCCAGGTCGTCATCCAGCACGTGGCGGATGACGGCGATCATGGTGTTGTAATAACGGGCAAAGAGCCGGCGCGCTACAAACTCGACGTCGCCGCCTTCTACCTCGTAATCGGCGCGGAGGAGCTTGACCTCGGCCACGAGTTCTTCTGGCACCACCCGGTCTTCGGTGGTCATTTGCAGCACGGTGGGCCAGTCCTCGTCCAGGATGGCGCGCGCCAGGTCCAGCACGATCCGGGCCTGCTCGGGGACGATGCGCCCGCTTTCCAGGAGCCGGTTCACGATGAACCGAGCCCGGCCGGACCCACGCTCCGCGTCGCTGTGCTTGTGATACGCATCATATTCGCCCTTGAGCGACTCCACCAGGGCGATGGATTCTGCGGTGAGGCCCTGGGTCCGCTGGGCCAACTGGTGCGCCTGCTGGAGGTTGCCGTCTAGCGTGGCGCGCACAAAGCCCTGGGCTGCCTGGTAAAACCGCCGCTCGAGCAAATCGGCGGCCAGACCGTCTGGGTTGCCGCCCAGCAAAATGTCCACGCCACGCCCGGCCATGTTGGTGGCGATGGTGACGGCGCCGGGCCGGCCGGCCTGAGCGATGACAAAGGCTTCTTTTTCGTGGAGCTTGGCATTGAGGACATGATGCGGGACACCCTGCCGTTTGAGCATCTGGCCGAGCATCTCGGAGGTTTCCACGGCCACGGTACCCACCAGCACCGGCTGGCCCTGGTGGTGCATCTCGTCGATCTCGTCCACCACGGCGCGGAACTTGGCGGTTTGGGTCTTGTACACCATGTCGGTGTGGTCCTGGCGGACCATGGGCCGGTGCGTGGGTAGCACCACCACGTCCAGGCCATAGATCTTGAAGAACTCTTCTTTTTCTGTGGCCGCGGTGCCGGTCATGCCCGCCAGCTTGTCGTACATGCGGAAATAGTTCTGAAAGGTGATGGTGGCCCAGGTCAGGCTCTCGCGCTGGACCTTGACGCCCTCTTTGGCCTCGATGGCTTGGTGCAGGCCCTCGGAGTATCGTCGGCCGTGCATGAGCCGGCCGGTGAACTCGTCCACGATGACCACCTGGCCGTCTAGCACCACATAATTGTGGTCGCGGTGAAAGATAAACTCGGCCTTGAGCGCGTTCTCCAAGTAATAGGTCAGCTCGTTGTACTCCGAGTCATAGAGGTTCTGCACGCCTAGCCAGCGCTCCATCTTGGCCATGCCCTCTTCGGTGAGGGTGATGACGCGCATCTTTTCATCGATCTCGAAATCTTCTTCCGGGCGCAGGCGCGGCACGATGCGGGCAAAACGCACGTACTCGTTGGTGGATTCCTCGGCCGGGCCGGAGATGATCAGGGGTGTACGGGCCTCGTCGACGAGGATATTGTCCACCTCGTCCACGATAGCGTAGTAGAGATCGCGCTGGACGCGCTGGCGCAGGTCCATCACCATGTTGTCGCGCAAATAGTCAAAGCCAAACTCGTTGTTGGTACCATAGGTAACATCGGCCAGGTAGGCTTCGCGGCGCTCGCAGGGCCGCCAGTGCATGAGCCGGCTGTCGCCGCCGTGGTCGGAAGGGTCCACATAGTCGGGGTCATACAGGCCGGCGAAATCGTGGGAAATGACGCCGATGGACAGGCCCAGCCGGTGATAGATAGGCCCCATCCAGCCGCCGCCCACGCGCGACAAATAGTCGTTGGGTGTGATCAGGTGTGCGCCCCTGCCCAGCAGGGCATTGAGATAGAGCGGCAAGGAGGCGGTGAGGGTCTTGCCCTCGCCAGTGCGTTGCTCGGCAATCTTACTCTGGTGCAAGACGATGCCGGCCATGAGCTGCACGTCATAGTGGCGCTGGCCGATGGTGCGCCGCGCCGCTTCGCGCACGGCGGCAAAGGCATCGGGCAACAGGTCGTCCAGCATCTCGCCGTCGGCCAAGTGGTCGCGGAACTCGTCGGTCTTGGCCCTGAGTTCGGCGTCGGAGAGGGCCTGGAAGGCCGGCTCGAGCTCGTTGGTGGTCGCTACGATAGGTCGTAGGCGGTTGACCTCGCGCTCATTGGAATCGAACAGGCTACCGAGAGCCTTTTTGAACATGGCGAAACCTCGTCAGACGTCGTATAGGACTATTCTACTCGATTCACGGAAACTGCGCAAGCGGCCAAGCCGGTGCCAGCTATCCGTTGTCGGGCGGGTATACGGCAGTGCCCAGGCCATCCACCAGCCAGCGATACGTCTTTTCGATGCGGTCCCAGTTTTCCTCGCGGTCCAGCGCCCAGAACCGGCCGATGACGCCCACCACCTGCTGGCCCAACGTCTGCGCCCGGTCTTCGATGCGCGCGATGTACAGCGCGCCGCTCTCGGGCCGCTCGCCGCGCCGGCCCAGCATGGAGTGGATATAGACCTCTGGCACGCCCTCGCGATGCGCCAGGTCCATGAGGGCCTCCAGGTGCGCCACGTCGCCATGAGACGAGTAGAACGAGACGATGCCCAGCAGATGCAGCCGGGTACCGGCGTCGCGCGCGCCGCGCACGGCCCAGAGAAAGGCCGGGTTCTCGTCATAGCTACTGTCGGCGATGGCCCGGTTCACGCGGACCCGGTCGCTGTAGATGGGCCGGCCCGCGCCCAGGTGCAGGTGCCCCACTTCGCTGTTACCCACGGTGCCGGCTGGCAGGCCCACGGCCTCGCCGGCGGCGGCCAGGATGGTGGAGGGGTGCTCGCGCTGTAGCCGGTCCATCACCGGCGTGTCGGCCGCCCGGATGAGGTTGCCGTATTCGGCGTCATTGTGCCCCCACCCATCGAGGACGAGCAGCAACACGCGCCGGCGCTCGCCTGGCACCGGGCCGGCGATGAGGCTCTGCCCGGTCATAAGGGCCGGTTGCGGCACCCCCAGCAGTTGCAGCACCGTGGGCGCCACGTCGATGAGGCTCCCATCGCTGCACAAGGTCGCACTATCCAAGACCGGTGCCACCAGCACGAACGGCACCGGGCTGACCGTGTGGCCGGTGTCGATGACGCCGTCCGGGTAGAGCCAGCTTTCCACCGTGCCGTGGTCGGCGGTGACGAGGGCTGTCGCGCCGGCGGCCTGTGCCGCGTCCAGGATGCGCCCTACCTGGGCATCTACCACGCTCACGGCCTGCTTGATGGCTACATCGTTCTCACTGTGCCCCACCACGTCCACGTTGGCCAGGTTTGCCACCACCAAATCATAGCCCGGGTCGCCCAGGGCCTGGATGACAGCATCGGCCACCTCGCGGGCCTTCATCGCCGGGACCGTGGTATAGTCGCGCACGTGGTCGCTCTCGATCACCACGCGGTCCTCGCCGGGGAGCGGGTCACGGCGTTTGCCGTTGAGAAAGAACGTAATGTGGATGGCTTTTTCCGATTCGCCGATCTTGATCTGGCGCCGGCCAGCCCGGCTCACCACCTCGCTCAACGTGTCTGCGATTCCTTCTTCCGGGGGAAAGGCCACCCGCACGCCCAGTTCTTCCAGGTGTGGGTGGTAGCGGATCAGGGTGGCAAAGCGCACGGTCATGGCCGGGCGCGAGAAATGGTCGAAACCAGGGTCTACAAAGACCTCGGTCAGTTCCACCTCGCGCTCGCCGCGCAGGTCATAGAAAATCACATAGTCGCCGTCCTGAATACGACCTACGGGCTGGCCGGTCCCGTCGACGCGGACGATGGGTTCCATGCGTTCGTCGTCCTCGCCCTGAGCATAAGCGACTCGAACTGCGTCGGCCATAGTTCCAATCTGTGGCATGTTTGCTCCTTGGGTATGTATTCGCGGGCCTGATCCTACCACATCCGAGGACGCGTGGCAAGTCGTTGGGTCTTGCGTTGTGTGGCAGGTAGGGTATAATTCGCGTAGGGGCCTAACCAGCGAAACTCTTGCACAACGAGCAAGGATTTCAGAAGCATCAATCTGGTTGGCTCTGATTTATCCAGGTTAGGAGGTGAACATGACACGTATTATCCTGGTACGACATGGGCAGACCGCGTGGAATCGTGAGGTGCGATTTCGCGGCCAGGTGGATGTGCCACTGAACGACGTGGGGCACGCGCAGGCGCAGGCGGTGGCCCGGACACTGCGTGTGGCCGGGTGGCTCATTGCGGCCGTGTATAGCAGCCCGTTGAGCCGGGCTATCGAGACCGCGCGCCCCACGGCCGACGCGCTGGGCCTGCCGATGCAACCCGAGCCGGGGCTATTGGACATCAACTATGGCGAATGGGGCGGCCTGTCGCCGGCCGAAGCCGAGGCGCGCGACCCGGCGCTGCTGGCCCGGTGGCAGCATGACCCGGGGACTGCCGTGTTTCCGGGCGGCGAAGACCTGGCCGCCGTGCAGGCCCGGACCCTGGCAGCCCTGGCCCGCTGGGTGGCTGCGCATCCCGAGCAGACCATCATGGCCGTGGGACACGTGGTCACGAACCGGGCGCTCATCCTGGGCGTGCTGGGCGCGTCGCTGGCCCACTTTTGGCAAATCGGCCAAGACAACGCGGCCATCAGCATCATCGAGGACTATTATGGGCGATTGGTGGTGGCTACACTGAACGATACATGCCACCTGGACTATGGGGCCGGGGCGCATGTGTTGGGTTAACATTTGCCGTCGCCTCTTGCGTTTTGCCGGGCTACAGTGTATACTTATCGAGACCACAACGACCTCAGAGAGGAGGAGTGCATGGCAGCATATGCGTATTTCAGAGGGCAGATCGTGCCCCTGGAGCAGGCCAACGTCAATGTGATGACGCACGCCTTTAACTATGGCACCGGATGTTTCGAGGGGATTCGAGCCTATTGGAATGAGGAACAGGAGCAGCTTTTCCTGTTTCGGATGCGCGAGCACTTTGAACGACTGCGGTGCAACTGTCGTGTGATCCACATCGACGTGCGGCAATCTGTCAAGGAACTAGAGGCTATCACCATCCAGGTCCTACGCGCCTGCGGGTTCCGCCAAGATACCTACGTTCGCCCGCTGGCCTACAAGAGCAGCGAAGGCATTGGCGTGCGGCTCCACGACCTGGAAGACGACCTGACCATCTTTGCCGTGCCCTTTGGCAAGTATATCGAAAAGGAAGAAGGGGCCAGCGCGTGCGTGTCGTCGTGGCGGCGGCTGGACGACAATACCATCCCGGCGCGGGCCAAGCTCACCGGCGCATATGTGAACTCGGCTCTAGCCAAGACCGATGCGGTCCACAAGGGCTTTGACGAAGCCATTGTGCTCACGCACGACGGTCACGTATCCGAAGGCAGCGCGGAGAACTTTTTTCTGGTGCGCAACGGCGCGCTCATCACCCCGCCGGTCACAGACAATATCCTGGAGGGTATTACCCGAGACACGGTTATGGAACTGGCCAAACGAGAACTGGGCATTCCCACGCGCGAGCGTACCATCGACCGCAGCGAGTTGTATGCTGCCGATGAGGCGTTCTTTTGCGGGACCGGCGTCCAGGTTGCGGCTGTTGTGAGTATTGACCACCGCCCGGTGGGCGACGGCATCATTGGTCCCATCACCAAACAAATTCGCGACCTGTACTTTGCCGTGGTGCGCGGCCAGTTACCGGCCTATGCGCACTGGCTGACCCCGGTGTACGAGGCATAAACGCACAGCCAAGAAAGGAGCAAGCGCATGAAAATGCCGCGGTGGCGTGGATGGATCAAGACGCTCGTTGTTCTCGGACTGGTATTGAGCGTGGCCGGCCTGTGGGCCACGCTTGCCATGGCACAGACCAGCATCATCCTGGATGGCATGGGAGATGACTGGGACCCGGCCTGGCAGGTTGCTACTGATCCCCTGGATGTCACGGTCACGGGCACCGGCAATCACCCGCACGAGGCCCCCACGTATGCTCGCAGCGGCTATGATGCCACCGCCCTGTGGGCGCACTATGATGTGAGCGCTGCCACCTGGTACTTTCGCCTGGATGTGGACGGTCGCATTGCCGACTCGGACAGCCAGACTGGTACTCCCGGCAACCTGGGTGTGGGCACCCACGCGGTAGACCAGGGACCGCTGGGCGGCGATAGCACCGGCATCGGGACCCCCGAGGCCTATCGGCTGCGCTTCCAGTATCAGGATGGCGGTCCGGTCTCGGTTGCCGAGTTGGCCGGGGATTCGACCATCGTGCCCGGCGTGCTCGCCGCCACCACTGCCGGATTGACCGGCCAGGGCGTGTACAGCACCACGTTCAATCCGGGCATCCTGGAATGGGCCTTTGCGCGGAACGTTATCATCCCGGTCGGGTCCAACCACCAGGAATTGTGGCTGGGCGCCCAGATGGGCGATAACAGCGACCAGGTGTCGGACGACGACGTGTCGGCCATCCTGCTAGTGGCCCTGGACCTGGGTGCCGGTTGCCCCCAGGGCCCCATTGTCGTGGGCGAGCAGGCTACTTTTCCCCTGGACTATGCTGTGCCGGCAGCGGCCGCGCAAGGCCCCCACGACGTGGTCCTGACGGCTAACGTGCCAGCCGGCACCGCGTTCATCAGTGCCAGCAATGGCGGCACCGAGTCCGGCGGCGTCATCACCTGGCACCTGGGTGACCTGAACGTTGGCGATGCCGGTCAGGTCACCTTTACCCTGCGCGTGAACGATGTCATGTCCTCGCTGACCATCAACAGCCAGATGACCAGCGCCGAGGGCCTGCAAGACCAGGCTACCAACGAGTGTCCGGTCCAGACGCCGGCGCCAACACTGGAGCTCGTGACCAGTTGTCCCCAGGATCCCATCGTGGTGGGCTCTCAGGCTACCTTCCCGCTGGACTATGGGGTGGCCGGGTCTTCCATCACCGGCGCTACCAACATGGTGCTTACGGCCCAGGTGCCGGCCGGGACCACGTTTATCAGCGCCATCGGCGGCGGCACCGAGTCTGGCGGCGTCATCACCTGGCACCTGGGCGACCTGGACCCCGGCGACGGCGGTCAGGTTACGTTTACTCTGCGCGTGACCAGTGCCATGAGTTCATTGACCATCAACAGCGAGATGACTTGCGCCGAGCAGGGACGGGCGCAGAGCGCCAGCCAGTGCCCGGTGCAGCAAGCGCCAACCGGTGCCACCGAAGTGCCCGAACCCAGCACCATCTTGCTCCTGGGCGGGGGGTTGGCTGGCCTCGGCGGGCTGCTGGGCCTGGCCCGCGCCCGCGCGCGCCGCTAGACATGCCTGCGGAGGTACGCACCCCTTGAAATGGAAACCAGCCCCCTCTATGGGGGGGCGAGTGGGCCTGGTACTGATACTTGTCGTGGCCCTGGTCAGTCTGGGGCTGTTCTGGCTACTCTCCACTCGGCCCATATCTATCGCCTTTTTCTTTTTGGCCCTGTCTGTCCTCGTCGGCGTGATCCTGACCGTGGTGCTGGGCTATTGGACCTTTGGCTACTATACCCTGCGGTACCGAGTAGACCGCAACGGCATCGTGATCATGTGGGGTCTGCTGCGCCAGGTGATCCCGGTGTCCAACATCCTGCGTCTGGCGCCAGGGACCGATCTGGACCCCGGCACGCGCGCGCGGGGCTTTACCTGGCGCGGCTACTATGTGGGGACCGGTCAGGACCCCGAGCTGGGGCCGGTGCTCTTTTACGCCACGCGCCCCCGGGAAGAACAACTGCTCGTCGTGACGCCCAGCGTCACCTATGCCATCTCGCCCCGGGACCGGGCTGAATTCGAGTTGGAATACCAGTTGCGGGCACGCCTGGGGCCGACCGTCGCCCTGGAGCAAGGTACGGCCCTCACGCGCCTGGCCCGGCTCGGATTGTGGCAAGACCGCTGGTTGTGGGCGTTGGTCGCGTTGGTCATTGTAGCCAACGTGCTGCTGTTTGGCTATACCAGTTGGCAATACCCCTATCTGCCCGATTTGCTGCCGCTGCATTTTGGCATCCTGGGTCAGGTAGACCGCATCGGGGAGCGCACCGAGTTGTTCCTGCTCCCCATCATTGGCCTTGTCGTGTGGGGGCTCAACCTGCTGTTGGGCATTCTTTTTCACCGGCGAGAGCGACTCGCCACCTATGTACTGATAGCATCAGCATTGGTGGTGCAGGTTGTGCTCTGGCTGGCTGCGGCGAACATTGTGGTGCGCGGTTTGCGGATCGTAACCTTCTGATCGTTGAATGGAGGTATCATGAACATGCGAGTGAAACAGTTCCTGGCGCTGGCGCTGGTCTTGCTGGTGACCAGCGTGGGGGTGTGGCCGGCTTTTGCCGCCGACTATGGCTTTGTCCTCAACAAGAATATCTCGCGCGTGACCATCAACCGTGATGGCTCGGTGGACATCGAATACTGGCTCACGTACACCTGCGACGCCGGCGCACATCCTATCGACATCATTGACGTGGGGATGCCCAACAGTTCCTATGTCCTGTCCAGCGTGCGCGCTGACCTGGACGGCAATTCGGCAGTGACGGTCAAACGCTCCGAGTTAGTCAACCCGGGCGTCGAGGTTCACCTGTTGAGCAGCACCATCCAGCCCGGGGGTACCGGTACCCTGCATCTCACCGTCAACGTCCCCGGCATGGTCTATCCCGACAGCGAAGACGATGCCTATGCCAGCGTCGAGTTTAGCCCGCACTGGTATGACAGCGCGAACGCCCACGGCACCACGGACATGCAGGTGAGCTTTGTGTTTCCCCTGGGCGTGACCAACGAACAAACCAAGTGGCACTATCGCGAGTTTGACGAGGTAGATGTTCAGGACGACCGCATCATCTTTACCTGGCTCGAACCGCAGGCCAGCCCATCCAGGCAATACACGTTTGGCGTGGGTTTTCCCAAGAGCTATGTGGACGTCATTTCACAACCGCCCTCGGCTTCGTCCCAGGCCATTGGCTCTCTGTGCGGCATGTTGAGCTGCCTGGCTGATGGCGGCTGCTGGGGTTTTGGCATCTTTATCCTGATCGTGGGCTTTGGCGTAGCCAGCAGCGTATTGGGCGCACTATCCACCAGCCGTAAGCGCATGCAATATCTGCCGCCGTCGGTAGGCGTGGAAGGCGTGGGCGTGAAACGCGGGCTTACGGCGGTAGAGGCTGCCATCCTGCTAGAAACGCCGCTGGACAAGGCGTTGACCATGACCCTGTTTAGCCTGATGAAAAAAGGTGCCGTGCGGGCAGTGTCGGAAAAGCCGTTGCAACTGGAGGCCATCGACCCACCTCCCACCGAGCTGCGCGGCTATGAGAAAGGCTTTGTAGCTGCCATCGACAAAAAAGGTGCCCTGAATGACAAGGACCTGCGTGAGATGATGGTGCTCCTGGTCAAGTCGGTGAACGACAAGCTCAAGGGCTTTAGCCGCAAGGAAACGGTGGCGTATTATCGCGACATCGTGAGCCGAGCCTGGGATCAGGTGCAGGCGGCCGATACACCCGAACTCAAGGGCCGCGCCCTCACCGAGAACATTGACTGGACCATGCTGGACAAGGATTTTGGCGACAAGATTGGCCCGACCCTGGGGCCCAATCCCATCCCCATGCCCTACTGGTGGTGGTGGGGTATGCCCGGTCGCGCCGGCCGCACGACCCCGGCGCCTGCCGCGCAACCGCTCGGCACGCCGTCGGTCAGCATCCCCCAGGTGCAACTGCCCACTTTGCCCGGTGCTGATTTCGCCAACACCGTCGTCCTCGGCATGGAGGGCCTGGCGAACAACGTCGTCACCAACATCGAACAGTTTACCGGGGGCGTGACCAAGCAAACCAACCCCAAGGCGTTTTCTTCCGGCTCTTCTGGCCGGAGCTACAAGAGCGGCGGGTGTGCCTGTGCCTGTGCCTGTGCCTGCGCCGGGTGCGCGTGCGCCTGCGCCGGGGGCGGCCGGTAGCCCAGTTTTGGGAGGACAGAACATGGCCCAAGATAGTGTAGAACTGTCGATTCCCTTTGAATCGCTTGTTGATTCCATTATCAGGTTGAGCCTGCAAGACAAGCTGCGGGTCTGGGAATTGCTGGATGAACAAGTCGCCCAGGCTGAAGAGGATCTGTGGGAGCATGATCCTGCTGTCCTGACTGAGATTCGGGAGGCCCGGGCTGCTTATCAGGCAGGAGAGTATGTGACCCTTGGCGAGTACATCGCTCAACGGCACGAAAAGACCTGATGAGCTACCAGATCATCATCCCCAAGCCGGTACAGAAGCAACTGGATGGCCTACCTGACAATATCTGTGATCGATTGATCAAACGAATTGTGGCATTGCAGGACAACCCACGCCCACGCGGCTGTGTAAAACTGCAAGGCTATGAAAACGAGTACCGTATTCGGATTGGCGACTATCGGATACGGTACGAGGTCGATGATCAGAACGCCATTATCGTGCTGCTTCACTGCAAAAATCGGAAGGATATATACAGAGGCTGATTCTGTTCCATCGAAACTGAATTAGGAGGTCACAACATGGCCTGGCGAGATCGCATTCGAGACTGGTTCACGTCACCACAACCGCTGCAAAAAGGCATCTATCATTACCGAGGCGGCCTGGGTGGCCCGGAGCAGCTTCGGCTCCACCTGCGCGTGGAGGACGACGGCCGGGGCATCCTGGTGATCAATGCGGCCAAGGTGCTGCATCTGAACCAGACCGCCACCGAGTATGCCAAGCTCATCCTGGAGGGCCGCTCCGCCGACCAGGTGATAAGCACCATGACCCGGCGCTATCGGGTGGAAGCTGCCATGGCCCGAGCCGACTATGACCATCTGCACGAGGTCATCACCACCCTTTCGACCACCGACGAGGTGTGCCCGGTGACCTACCTGGACGTGGAGCGCATCGACCCGTTCGACACACCGGTATCGGCGCCCTACCGCATGGACCTGGCCCTCACCTATCGCTGCGACAACGACTGCGGGCATTGCTACGTGGGCCGGCCCAAGAACACACCCGAGATGACCACCGACCAGTGGCGCGCCGTGCTGGATCGGGTCTGGGACCTGGGCATTCCGCACGTGTGCTTTACCGGCGGCGAGGCCAGCCTGCGCGAGGACTTGCCGGACCTGGTGATGCATGCCGAAGACCTGGGGCTGGTCACCGGCCTGCTCACCAACGGCCGGCGCCTGAGCGACCGAGCCTACCTGGATCGGTTGCTGGCGGCCGGCCTGGACCACGTGCAGATCACCATCGAGTCGCATGACCCGGCCATCCACAACGAAATGGTGTGCGCCAATGCCTGGGATGACACGGTGGCCGGCATTCGCAATGCCGTGGCGGCCGACGTGTACGTCACCACCAACACCACCCTCACCACTCGCAATGTCGACCATATCGAGGACACGGTGGCCTTTATCGCCGAACTCGGCGTGCATGCTTTTGCCTGCAACAGCCTCATCTACAGTGGCAAAGGCAAGGACGTGGGCACCGGCATCCGCGAGTCGGACCTGGCTCCCATCCTCGAACGCATCCAGGAAGCCGCGGCTGCGCACAGCCTCCAGCTCATCTGGTACACGCCCACGCAGTACTGCCAGCTCAACCCGATCAACCTGGAATTGGGCGTCAAGAGCTGCACGGCTGCCAAGTACAACATGTGCGTCGAGCCCGACGGCAACGTGATTCCCTGCCAGAGCTATTTCAAATCCCTGGGCCACATCCTTCACGATCCGTGGGAAACCATCTGGGATAGCGAGCTCGCTTTCTCGCTGCGTGGGCATACCTGGGTCCCAGAAAAATGCACCGATTGCGACGACCTGCCTCTGTGCGGCGGTGGCTGCCCGCTCTATGCCGACCAGGAAACAGTCGTGTGTGTCGATTCCAAATCCTCGACAGTCTAGTCACATCGCCGGTCACGAAACATGACGAACAAACCCATCGACCTTCGCACCTTGGCCAAGACCATTGACCATTCGCTGCTACACCCTACGATGACCGACCAAGATATCGTCGTCGGGTGCGAGATTGCCGCACAATGCGACGTGGCGACGGCTTGCGTCAAACCTTACGCCATCCCCCTGGCACGTCGTATCCTGGATGGTTCCGACGTGGGCGTGTGCGCGGTGGTGGCCTTTCCGCACGGCAATAGCACTCTCGCCATCAAGGTCGCCGAGACCGAGCAGGCGGTCGCGGCCGGCGCCACCGAGATCGACGTGGTTGTCAACATTGGCCAGGTGCTGGGCGGCGACTGGGATTACGTATCGGATGAGATCCGGGCGGTCAATGAAGCCACGGTCCGGGGTGGGGCCATCCTGAAGGTCATCTTTGAGAACGAATATTTGCAGGACGAGCACATTGTCCGGCTGTGCGAGATCTGCTCGGCGCATGGCGTGGCCTTTGTGAAAACGTCTACCGGCTATGGGTTCGTGAAACAAACCAACGGCATGTACGCCTACCAGGGGGCGACAGACCATCACTTGCGCCTGATGCGTGCCCATTGCCCCGAGACGGTCCAGATCAAGGCGGCCGGCGGCGTGCGGACCCTGGATGATTTGCTGCGGGTGCGGGCGCTCGGTGTCACGAGGATTGGAGCCACTGCGACAGAGAGCATATTGCAAGAGGGCAAACGGCGCGGATTCGAGTAGCCGCGCATAACGACCAGGCGGTGCGCATCGGGATACATCAAGGCCATCATGGACTGTGACCGGCCGGGAGGTGCGAGTTGGCATCCACAGAAGCGTCTTCTCGTCGTACAGGACCCTGGATACTGATCGTGGTGTTGCTGGTAGCCCTGTGCCTGGGGGTATGTTGTCTGTGTGTTGGCGGCGCAGCCTGCGGGTGGTTGTTTATCCAGAACCCCAGGACGAGTCAGCCTTCGACTGTGACTCCTCAGCCACAAGCTGTCCGGGTGGCCTTCCTGTTGCCCCTGAGCGGCCAGGTGCCCGAGTTCGGCGCGGCGGCCCGCAATGGCGCCATGTTGGCGCTGGACGAATGGAACGCTCGGGGTGGCGTGCTGGGCCAGCCGGTGAAGGCCGCGGTCGAAGACAGCCAGTGCACGGCCGAAGCGGCAATAGCCATAGCCAACAAGGTCATCGACCGGGACGGGGTTCACTATATCGTCGGTGAGCTGTGCTCGTCTGCCTCTGTGCCCATCTCGCAAAAGGCAGAGGCGGCCGGCGTGGTTCAGATCAGCCCGGCGGCTCTCCGGCCCGAACTCACGCTCAATGCAGATGGCACCACCAAATCCTACGTCTTTCGCGCGTGCTTTCTGGACCGCACCCAGGGCGCGGTCATGGCCAAATTTGCCCTGCAGCAGGGCCACCAGCGGGCCTTTGTGATGCTGGACGGTAGCACGTATGCCCAGGAAATGGCCGGGGGCTTTCGTGATGCCTTTGAGCAAGACGGCGGCACCGTGGTGGGATGGGAAACCTATGCCATCGGCGCCACGGACCTGACCAAGGCCCTGGACAAGGCTGTTCAAAGCCAGCCCGACGTGCTATACACGCCGGCCTATTACCCTGACATCAACCTTGTCGCCAAGCAGGCCCGGCAACTGGGCGTGACGGCCGTGCTGATGGGCGCCGATGGCTGGGACACGGGCGCGCTCGACGTTCAGGCGGTGGATGGCGGGTTCTATGCGGTCCAGTTCGCCGTGGCTGACCCCCGCCCAATGGTCCAAACCTGGGTAGCCAGCTATCGAGCCAAACACGGCCAGGACCCGGATTTCGCCGCCGCGCTCACGTATGACGCCACCAACCTGCTGCTCACCGCCATCCAGCAGGCTGGGGTGGATGATCCGGCCCGGGTCAAAGACGTGTTGGCCGGCATCGAGTTTGAAGGGGTGTCCGGGACCTGGACCTATGATGCCCAGCACAATCCCATCAAGAGCGTCACCATCATGCAGGTAAAAGATGGCGAAAGGGTCTATGTGGGCACCATCACGCCATAACCGATCCTATCGGTGACTGGAGGAGCAGGATACCGTGGACCGCGCCGTGCCCTTTACGGGCAGCGAAGAGATCAATCTCTATATTCGCACCTACTATTCGCTCTTGCGCTCCACCGGCGAGATCCAGATCCGCACGCTCACCGAGACCCACGCCAACACCGGCTCGTCCTTGCACGTCCATGCCCTCGACCAGTTTCCTGACATGGCGGCGTTTATCTATGCCATCCTGCGCGTACCTCCGTGCATCATGCAGGTACGGCTGGTGCTTCTGGGCCAGAGCCGTGACGTGTTTGTGCGGCGCGGTTATGGCCAGGTGGAAAACTGGCGGCCAGTCACGGCGCCGGGCCGCCGGCGCAAGTGGTTCTATGACGGCGACGAGACCCTGGCCGCCTATATCGCCAGCGTATCCGACATTGACGACCTGATTCCCATCCTCACGGCCCTGGAAATCGAGTGGAACAAGCTGCACGACCTCATCCGGCGCTCGCCGGCCCGGGACATGCTGGAGCAGCATCACGCCGATAACACGCCCCTCTCTCCCGACGAGGCCGAGGCGCTGGCCGGCTATCTGCTCATCTCGCCCAATGACCTGGGCCGGCTCTGGACCATCTGGCGCGACCGGCTGGTGGAAAACCTGTGGACCATCGGCCAGCGGCACAAGCATCTGGCGCTCAACCTGCTGGCCGGCTCGCTGATGGACTATTGGCGCGCTACCCAAAAGTGGTGGGATAATATCGCTGAATGCTGCGCCCATCTGCACCTGGAGCAGCGGCCCATCTATTTCGTTTCCGGCAATACCCACAGCCTGGTGAACCTGCTCTCCGGCTTTGCTCAGGGCCATGAGGACGAGTTGGTGGGCTATGTGGCAACCATCGACCAGGAAGACCTGCGGCGCGAATACCAGGACATCGAGGCCCAGGAAGTACCATCCAGTCGCGACAACTTTTTGTACTATGTGTTGAAAAAGTACCTGGGCGAAGATCGACGCGGCGCGGCCGATCATGGCCCGCGCGATGACCATGAACTGGCGCGTGGCATTCACCGCATCCCTTCAGCCCATTATTTCGACGTGGATGCGCAGATTGTCGAATTGCGCCGGCTGATCCCATCAGACATGGACGAGCGCGTGCGTACCCAGTTGCCGGCCCTGGCGCGCCTGGCAGACAGCGACGCGCTCATCCTCAACATTGACTATCCCCTGGGCATGGCCGCCTACAACCTGCTGACCATCGTGGCGCAGAACGTGGGCGAGTTGCGCGGCGTTTATGTCATGGGCAAGGCGGCCTCGCTCAATGGCCGCATCGGCGATGTGCTGATCCCCAATGTGGTGTATGAAGAACACTCGCAAAACACCTACTTGTTCGACAACTGCTTCCAGGCCCGCGACGTGGCCCCATTCCTGGTCTATGGTTCGGCTCTGGACAATCAAAAATCCGTTTCGGTGCGCGGCACCTTTCTCCAGAACAAGGACTTTATGGACGTGTTTTACAGCGAAGGCTACACCGACATCGAGATGGAGGCCGGCCCTTACCTGTCCGCCGTTTACGAGATGGTCCGGGCCAAGCGCTATCCGATCAACGAGATCATTACCTTGTATCACACCAGCCTGGACGTGGGCTTTTTGCACTATGTCTCGGATACACCGTACAGCAAGGGCAAAAACCTGGGCGCTCACAACCTATCATACTATGGCATGGACCCCACCTATGCCTCGGCCATCGCGATCCTGCGCCGCATCCTGAGTCAGGAATGTGCTGCGTAGGCGCGGAGACGAATAGACAACATACATTATTCTAGGAGGAAACATGGCACAAGAAGTATATCCAGTCGAGATCTGTGGTATCCAGCGCGATTTTCCGCTTTTTGAGGTCGCGCCCGGCGTCAAGATCGCCATATTCAACATGTTGGGCGATGCCGAATTTATCAAGGCCGTGGGGCCGGAGCTGGCCGGGATGCTTCCCGAGGGCGCACAGGTCATCGTCACCGCCGAGGTCAAGAGCATTCCTCTGGCCTACGAGGTGGCCGCCATCTTGGGCCTGCCCTATGTAGTGCTGCGCAAGGTCCTCAAACCCTACATGGTGGACAGCCTGGGCCAAGAAGTGATCTCCATCACCACCGGCAAGCCACAGATGCTCTGGCTGGACGGCAAAGACCGTGAATTCATCAAGGGTAAAAAGGTCGCGATCGTGGATGACGTGATCAGCACCGGCTCGACGCTGGAAGGCATGCGCCAGCTCATCGACGCGGCTGGCGGCGAGGTCATCGCCGAGGCCGCCGTGTTCACCGAAGGCGACCCGGCCAATTGGGAAGGCATCATCGCCCTGGGCAACCTGCCGGTGTTCACCGACTAGGCAATCTCGGGCAGGCTCGCGGCTCACGGGCCTGCCCGCTCATGTATGATACACTGTGAGCACCCCGCCTGACTTTTGAGCGAGCACGCGAGGGGGCAACCGTGAAACGCATTGACACTTTTATCCCAGCCGATGATCCGGCTCACGAAACCCGGCTAGGCCGGTGGCTGCCGCCTCTGCCACCGCAACTGGTGACAGAATACCTGGATGCCTACAGCAGCCCCGGCGACGTGATCTGGGACCCCTTTTGCCGGGGCGGCGATGTGGCCCTGCCGGCCGTGCGCCAGGACCGGCGCGTGCTGATCAGCGATTATAACCCGCTCACCAATTTCCTGGCCCGCATGGCCGTCAATCCCACCCCGGCCCGCGACGTTCACGTGGCCTATACGAGCCTCAGCACGTCCGTGCGTCACAGTGCCAGCCTCCGCGACCACCTGTCGCAATTGTACGCCACCCAATGCTCCCATTGCCACGAATCGGTGGTGGCCGATTACCTGATCTGGCAGCGCCAGGACGACCGGTTGCTCAAAAAGCACTACGAGTGCCCCCATTGCCAGCGCGAATACCTGGAGCCAGCCACAGACGCCGACCGCCAGCGCGCTGCCGCCATCGAGCCCAAGGGCTTTCACTACTGGTACATCCTGGAGCGACTGGCCCCCGCCAACAAGCGCGCCCAGGCCACGGTAGAACGACTGCTGGGCCTGTACACGTCGCGCAACCTGTACGCGCTGGTGACGCTGCTCATGCGCATCGAATCGGTGGTCGAAAACAAGGCCGCGCAGGATGCACTCAAGGAAGCCTTGCTCTATTGCCTGCTAGAAGGCAGCAAACTGGCCGGGCGCCGTGGCGGCAATAACCTGCGCGTGCCGGCCCAGTTTCGCGAGAACAATGTGTGGCTTTGCTTTGACGATGCCGTGGCCCGGGCCCGCAGCGCTGTCGAGGCCCGGCCCCCGGCGCGCCTGACCGATGACCTGCCCGCTATCCTGGCCCGCGACGAAACCCTGTGGGACTATGGCGCCAGCGCCCGCCGCCCCGATGTCCTCATCGCGCGCCGCACGCCCCGTCAGATGGTCCAGCATTTTCCCCCGGCGAGTATTGACCTGATCCTGACCCGGCCACCCTATCCTGACCGGGCCTTTCTCTCGCTGGCCTATCTGTGGACCGGCTGGCTCATGGGCGCCGGCCCAGCCGCCGTGCTGTCACGACTGCTCTACCAGTCCCCCTTTGAAGGCTGGACGCTGGTATTGCCGGCCCTGCGCAAGACCTTTGCCGCCATGTTCCAGGCCCTCAAACCCAACCACGCCCTGGTGCTCCTGTTCAACACCGCCGATGCAGATTATGTCACGTCGCTGGTCATGACTGCCGTCGCTGCCGGGTTTGACCTGGATACACTCCTGTTCCAGCGGCGCGCCGCCACGCCCCAACGCAAGCCCGACGGCGAATATCGACTCACCTTTCTGCGGCCGGCCGAAGATAAACCGCCATCCAGTTGGCAGATTGCCCTCACGCCCAGCCATCTGACCACCACGCTACAGGCCGCCGCCGTGCGCGCGGCCCGCCAGGGTCTCCAGGAGCGCGGCGAGCCCATGAGCGACGATTGGCTGCAAACCGCCATCTTGTTGCAGCTCGGCGATGCCCAGGAGCACGTGCTCGGCGATTTGTTTGCCCTGGCCGATAGTCAGGCAGAGCGTCGCATCGAATTTGATGCCCTGGGCTTTTTGAACGAGCAGATCACCCTGGGCTTGCGCCAGGCGGTGGCGCGCGGCGTGTTGCTCACCATGCGCAACGACGCCGTCACCGATGCCTCGGAGCCCATCCATGACCTGCTGGCCGACGCCGCCGAGAGCCCCGACGGCGACGAGGACAAGGAAGACGCGCCGGTCCCAGCCGAGCGCCTGTGGTGGCTGGGCGAGCCTACGTACAAGCCCCTGCCGCTCTCGGAACGAGTGGAACAGACCGTATACAACGTCCTGTCCACATCCCAATCGACCACCGAGGCCGCGGTGAGCCGGGTGGTGGCGTCGCTCTATCGTGGGCTGCTCACACCCGCCCCCAATTGGGTGCCTGATTGCCTCACCTCCTACGGTCGCTGCGAGACCAACGGCACCTGGTCCCTGCGCCTGGACGACGACAGGCGCTTGCGGGTTCGCGAGCACACCGAGCTGTTGGCGCTACTGACAGATCTGGGGCATCGACTGGGGTTTGGCGTGTGGATCGGCCGGCGCGAGCAAAAGCGCAAGCTAGAGGGTGGGTGCACCCTGCAAGCCCTGCTCTCGGCCCGCGAGCGCTATATCGCCCCCGAGGCATTGGTGGGCGGGGGACGCCACGCCGCCGACGTGGACGTTTTGTGGTATGACGCCGGCTGCGTGTATTGCGCCTTTGAGGTAGAGTGGATGGCCCAACTGACGACGCCGGTGCTGGTGCGGGGCGCCGACCGGTACAGCAGCCGCTCGTACATCGTGCTGCCGGCGGCCCGGGTGGACCTGGTCAAGCAACGCATACAAGAGGCCCCGCTGCTACGTCAAGTGTTAGCCAACGGGGCCTGGGAGTTTATCAAATACGAGCGCCTGCGCGCCTGGGCCGCGCAACCAGAGGTCGAATTGGACGAACTGGCCCCGATCGCCGGACTGGACCCGGTCATCGAAAGCGGCGGCGTGCAGCTTGCGCTCTTTTAGCAGATTGCAGCCTGCCATCTGCAATCTGTAACCTGCTACTCGTCTTTGACCGTGTACGAGGTCTCGATGTACCCGGCAGACGAGCGCGGCTTTTCTTCCTTGGGTGTTGGGTTCTCTGTCGTCACGCGATAGGACCGGGACTGGAACGAGCGCAACTCGTCCAGGTGCTGGCGCACCACGTCAGCCGGGCTCATGTCGATAAAGAGCTTGATGCCCAACAACACCACAGCAATGTCGTCCAACTGGCCCAGGCCCGGGATAATGTCCGGCACGATATCGACCGGGGACAGCACATAGATCGCCACCAGGGTGGGGATCACGGCCTTGAGCCACGTCGGCACGCGCGCATCCATGATCAGCCGGCTCACCAATCGCAGGTTGTCTATTATCTCGCTAAAGAAACTGGTTACGTCTTGTCGGGGCGAATTCACAAGCCACCTCCCTTGTTTGTGTTCAGAGGGGACCACAGTCCCCGTGGGGTCTGCACCGCTCATATTATACCACACAGACCGTAACTCGTGAATCCCTATGTTACCCAGACCTCCAGGACCGTGGCGTCTCTGGAGGTCTGCGACTGAAATCTACCGTGGAGGAATCATGCGATTATTTGGCGACAAGTTGAAACAGAGCCTCACCCGCACCCGGCAGTCCTTTTTTGGCCGCATCGGCAGCCTGTTTGGGACCGGCGAGGTGACGGACGAGCTGTGGGACGAGCTGGAAGAGCTGCTCATCCAGGCCGACGTGGGCGTCAACACCACCGTGGCCCTGGTGCAAGAGGTGCGCGACCGGACTCGCCGCGAGCGGGTGCGCGAGGCCGCCGGCGTGTTCGTCATCCTCAAGGAAGAGATGGTCAAGGCCTTTCCAACCAGTGGCCCGCCGGCCCTCCCGGCCGCGCCGGACCTGGCCGTGGTGCTGGTGGTGGGCGTGAACGGCGTGGGCAAGACCACGTCCATCGCCAAGCTGGGCCGGTTCTACCAGAACCAGGGCCGCCAGGTGGTGTTGGCCGCCGGCGATACCTTTCGCGCCGCCGCCATCGAGCAGTTGCAGGTGTGGGGCGGGCGCCTGGGCGTGCCGGTCATCGCCGGCAAGCCCGGCGGCGACCCGGGGGCCGTGGCCTTTGACGCTGTCGCCTCGTGTCGGGCCCGGGGCCAGGACCTGCTCATCGTGGACACGGCCGGCCGGCTTCACACCAAGTTCAACCTCATGGAAGAACTGAAAAAGGTGCGCCGGGTGGTGCAAAAGCAGCTGCCCAACGCCCCGCACGCCACGCTGCTGGTCATCGACGCCACCACCGGCCAGAACGCGCTGGCCCAGGCCGAGCATTTTGCCCGGGCCGTGGACGTGACCGGCGTGGTGCTCGCCAAGCTGGATGGCACGGCCAAGGGCGGCATGGCCTTTGCCATTGCCAGGGAGATGGGGCTGCCCATCCAGTTCGTGGGCACCGGCGAGACGCTGGACGACCTGGCCCCGTTCGATGCAGCAACGTACGTAGAGGCCCTGTTTGCGTGAGGGTGTGTGGGCCGGTCACGGATCGTCTGGCAAAACCAGAGGCCCTCGTGGGACTGATCCCGCGAGGGCCTTTTTCGTGGCAGTTATCCAACCGATGTCAGCGCGATGCCATCCGCCTGGACGTGTTCGTAGAGGGTGAAGCGGTGATGGCGCATCTCGGCCCAGCGCTCCTGACCGATGATGCGGGGGGAGAGGAGCACGTCGTATTCCAGGGAAACGCGCGCCGCCAGCACCCGTAGTGCCTTGTGCAAGCGCCAGTCCTCGCTGTCCACGACCAACAGGATGTCCACGTCCGAGTCGTGGCTGCTATCGCCCCGGGCCTTGGAGCCGAACAAGGTAGTCAGCAGTACCCGGGCGCCATATTCCCCCCGAACGCGGGCGACGAATGCGCGGACAGCTTGTTGTTCGTTTGGCGTTAATCCGGCCAGTTCATCCATCAGCGGTATCCCTCTTGCTTCAGGTAGGACTCGATTCGGGCCACGAAGGCATGGGCATCAGCGACAGCACTGCGGGCAGACTCTTCTTCAGTGTCGCCCAGAATTTCATAGTCACCAACCTGGCGCGCCTCCATCACATCGCCATAAATGTCGCTATATCGGGCCTCGATGAGGCCGGGCTTGACAAAATACTGCCGGAAGGCCGCGACGATGCTGGCATGTTTGGACCGGCGGATGTCTTGGGTGAGCAATAGGGCGCTGGCGGCGTAAAAGATGGCGTAATAGGCACGATTTACAGCGGTGGTCAGTAATCCCTCTCGTAAATTGACCTCGGCAGCGTAAAGAGCCTGACGGGCATGCTCCATGTACAACTCGATCTCGTGTTGATGATCCAGGATTTCGGAGACCATCGGACTTGCCTTTTCGAACTTGTTGAGAACGTATCACCCACATTCTACCAGACGCCTGTCTTGTCGTCAATGACGGACTGTGGCGACTTGTAGTTGGCATTGTATCCTGAACCCGCGAGCAAGGAAACGTCTACGCAGAGCGCTAGTTCGCTCGGCTACATGCGCCCCAGCCGCTCCCGGGCCACCGTGGCCGCGCCCAGCACCCCGGCATAGTCTCCCAGTTCGGCCAGGACGATGCGCACCGCGTCTGCGCTGCTCTGGTTCACAAAATACTCGCGGGCCGTGGCGCGGATGGGCTTGAGGAATGGCTCGCCCAGGGCCTCTACCACACCCCCGCCAAAGACCACCAGCTCCGGGTCCACCAGATTCACGACGGAAGCGGTGAGCAAGCCCAAATAGGTTTGCGCCCGGGCCAGCACCTCTAGCACCACCTCGTCCTCGGCCTGCACGGCCTGGGCGAGCATCCCACTGGTGATGGGCGCGTCGTCTCGGATGAGGCCGGCCATGATGCTGGGCCGGCCGGCCGCCAGCGCGGCCCGGATGTCGCGGTCCATGGCCGTGCGGCTGGCCAGGGCCTCCACGCACCCCCTTTTGCCGCAGCCGCAGATCGGCCCGTCGGCCAGGACGATCATGTGCCCCACTTCACCGGCATTGCCTCGGAACCCCTGGCGCAACTTGCCATCGGCAATGATACCGCCGCCCACGCCAGTCCCCACGAATATGCCCACCATGTCCCGCACGCCCCGGCCCACCCCATAGACGTATTCGCCCAGGGTGCCGGCGTTTACGTCGTTTTCCAGGAACACCGGCATCTTGAGCGCGTCAGACAGGGACCGGGCCACCGGTACATCTTGCCAGCCGGGCAGGTTGGGCGTAAAGTGCACCACGCCGGCCTCTGTATCCAACGGCCCCGGGGCCACCATGCCCACGGCCAGCACCCGCTTGATCGGCACGCCGGCTTCGTCCACAGCGTCCTGCACGGTCCGGGCCACCCGCTCAATGACGGCATCCGGCCCCAGCCGCCCCTTGGTGCGGCGTTTGGCCTCGCTCACCACGTTGCCCTTGTCGTCTACCACGGCGGCCAAGACCTTGGTGCCACCCAGGTCCACGCCCACCACATAGCTGCGCTTCTTGCGCTTTTTTGCCATTCGAGACCTCCCAGCCTGGACAAGCCAGAATCAAACGGGTTTCTTACCATGAATTTGAACCGCAGAGTACGCAGAGATCGCTGAGAAAAGAAAAGCTCGGCGGACTCGGCGCTCTCTGCGGTAAAATGCTCAGCAATGCTCTACAAAACCGCCGGGTTTTGCCATTACGTCACGATGACGTCGGCCAACTCATCCAGCCGCAGGTCCGCCAGCGTGACCGGCGGCTGCCCCACGTGGCGATCTGGTGCAAACGCACCGTGACAGTCGGACCCGCCGGTGATGAGCGCATCATGACGCTGGCACCACTCCACAAAGCGCCGGGTCTGAACAGCGTCATGATAGCTGGTGTAGCATTCCAGACCGCGCACCCCGGCCCGATGAAACGCCTCCAGCACCTCGTCGGTGATGGGCAGCCACCGCGACCCCGGGTGCGCCAGGATGGGCACGCCGCCGGCCCCAGTGATGACGGCCACCACCTCGGCCGGGGCCGGGAACATGGGAAACGGGAGCTTGCGCCCGGCAAACAGTCCATCGAAATAATCCTGCACGTCCGCGCACAGCCCGTTGTCGATGAGGAAATTGAGGCCGGCCCAGCCGCCGCGCTCCGGGTCGTTTTCATAGACATCATAGGCGGCCAGGTCGATGGGCAGCCCCTCTCCTTGGAGCAGGCACAGGCTGTCGCGGTTGCAGTCGTGCAGCATCTGCTGATTGGTCCGCACGAGCTGGCACAAGGCCGGGTCGGTGTGGTCGATGCCATACGCGAGCATGTGATACAGGCTGCCGTTCAGCGTGGTGGACACCTCGACGGCGCGCAGATAGCGCAGGCCCGACCCGCGCACCAGGGCCTCGGTCGCAGCCACATTGTCGATGCTGTCGTGATCGGCCACGGCGAACAGGCCGACGCCGGCGGCGTGCACCTGCTGAATGAGTTGCGCCGGTCCCCACGTGCCGTCCGACGCCTGGGTGTGGATGTGCAGATCGACTCTCAATGGTGTCTCCTTACGGCAGCGGGCCCAAGCCCCGCCGCGAGCTATGTACCCATCGTGTGCTGATAGACTGCCAGCGTCTCGGCAGCGGCCCGGTCCCACGAGAACTGCCTGGCCTGGGCCAGCCCGGCGGCCCGCATCGTGTCGCGGAGGCCGGCATCGTCCCACACGGCGGCGATGGCCCGGGCCATGTCGTCCGGGTCCGCCGGGTCGAAATAGCGCGCTGCGTCGCCGCCCACCTCTGGCAGGCTGGAGGTGTTGGAGCAGACCACCGGCGCGCCGCAGGCCATCGCTTCCAGCACTGGCAGTCCAAAGCCCTCGTACAGCGACGGTTGGACGCACAGCACGGCCCCGGCATAAACAGCCGGCAGATCCTCGTCGGGCACAAACCCGGGCCGGATGACCGCATCGGCCACGTCGGGCCGGGCCAGCCGCGCCAGCGTTTCGTCATAGAGCCAGCCCGGCGCGCCCACCACCACCAGGCGCAGGTCAGTGCCCCCCGCACTTGGCGGGGCCCCGGCCCGAAGCCGGGCCACGGCATCGGCCAGGCGTATCAGGTTCTTGCGCGGCTCGATGGTGCCCACGGTGACGGCATAGCGCGCCGGCAGGCCATAGCGCGCCCGGACCTCGTCCACCAGCCCCGGTGGGACCGGCTGGAACCCGGGCGCGGCTGCTTCGGGCACCACCGTGACCTTGGACTCGGGCACGCCATACAGCCGCACCAGATCGCGTCTGGTGCACTCGGAAATGGCAATGATGTGCGTGGCCCGGCGGCAAAACAAGGGCATGGCCGCGTCCAGGAACCAGCGGTTCAGGCGCTTGTGATGGTGGGGAAACAGGTGCCAGATGAGGTCATGGACGGTGAGGACCGTGGGGACGCGGCGCAGGGGCAGCAGCAGGTGTTCCGTGGCGTGAAACAGCGTCGCGCCGGGGACCAGCCGCCCGTAATCCAGACGCGCCAACTGGCCCAGCCACACGGCCATGCGCCAGGGCTTGTAACCGGCGCGCACGGTGCGCGTGGGCTGGTCTTCCAGGCCGGCCAGGGGCCGGGTGCCGGCATCCTGGTTATAGAACAGGGCCAGTTGGGCCGGGTCGCGGGCGGCCAGCGCCCGGGCCAGGCTCGCGGCATAGCGGCCCAGGCCGGCCCGGCCATGCACGGCCGCCGATACGTCAAGATAGATCATCGGCGGCCTCGCCCGCCGAGTCCAGGGACTCGCGGGCCATTTGCCAGAGCTGGCTTTTCTGCAAGCGTTCGAGGAAGCGCCGCCATTCCGGGCTGAGTTCGTCCATATCGAAACGTTGTGAGGTCAAATTCACCAGGTATAGCATTGTGAGCGCTGGTTTCTGCGAGGGGGGCTTTTCCTCTTGCAGGGACACGAGCGCGCCCAGTAGGTATGGCGCTAGCGCGCGTTGGTCTTTGTTCTTGCTTTCCAGGGCATGCTGCACCTCGATTCGTAGTTGTTCGGTGATCTCGGCGAGACGTGCCGGCGATACGATCTCGTCCACAGTTTCCCGGATACACTGTACAAACTGTGTCATAGCCAACGTTGTGATGTGACGACCAGGGCTCCAGGACCGGCGCCAATGGCGTTCTTCCATCTTGTGCATAGTCAAGGCGATTTCGTCAGGAGTGAAAAAGGTCGGCGCGCCCAGTGCACCCCGGGCCATTAGCAACTGGAATTCCTCGAGCAAGAGCCTCTTTTGCCGCTGCCAAGCCCCGGCCAGCGCCGCATCGGTTTCCACAAGCCCGGCAAACTGGTCGGGTGTGGTGATTCGATCCAGTGCTGCGGTGAAGATGGCCCGATCTGCCTCGCCGCGCCTGGCGCACCACATCTCGTAGAGCAGATCGTCCACCAGATCCTGCGCATCAGCCAACTCGATCATGGCCTGGTCAAACGAATCCTCATAGACCATCGTGAACAGGCCATACAAGCCCAGTGGCGGCGCATTCTTGAGCGGTGGTCTCGCCTGCTTATTGCCAAGCAGTGCGTTAACCCAGATGATGACCTCGATCTTTTTGGCGTCGTGGCCGGCCAGCAATCTGCTGGTGCACTGATCCAGCCGCTGCTGCAACTGGCGACGGAACTCGGGCGTGTCCAGGTCTTGAAGCGCCGCGATCCGATAGTCGTCGTAAATGGTAGCCAACTCCTGACCACCCCGGCGCATGGCGCGTGTCAAGCGGCCGCGGAACCGTGAAAAGTGCCGAGTCGCGGCCTCTAGTGTTGGCCGGGACGGAAAATACATGTCGATGAACTCGGGCTCCTGGCGCAGGATGTCACTGCCGATCATGAGGTCGACAAACTTGTCCTCGGTAAAGCCCGAGCCGGCGGTCATCCGGGCCATTACGGCTCGGGCGGTGGATGATATCCCGCCGCCAGCCGTGGGGACAAGCTGCGCTTGCTTGTGCTTCAACCGCTGCTGTCTTTTGCTACGGCCTTGCCGTTTCTTACTGGTCATTGTCGATCCCTCACATTCGTATCGACGTAATCGCACGTGAGCACCTCGCCGCCCTCTGCGGACGGACGGATTACCTGGGCCAGCCAGGTGAAGCGGTCGCCGGCGCGCGAGTAGGGCCGGGCCGTCACGGTCAGCGTATCACTGGGCAGGGCCGGGCGCAGATATTCGATCTCGTGGCGGGTGATGGGCACGGTCGCATCGCCCAGGGCGTGCCACACGGCCTCCTCAAACCAACTGGTATAGACGGCATTGTTCACATGAGCGGCCGAATCGGTCTCGCGCTGGCGCACGGTCCAGGGGATGGCCGTGATCGGGGCATCGGGGTAGGCGTTCGGCTCGTCGGCGCGCGAGACGGGTTCCACGGCGAACTGGCTGTTGGGACTAAACTGGCCCAGGAGGTCCGGCGAAAAGCGCTTGGGCCAGAGCGTATGCACATCCAGATAGACCCAGTCGGCCTGGGCACGTACCACCACGTCGCCAGAGGGTACATGGGTCAGCACGTACTCGCGGTGCGAGCGAAACTTGCGCATGTCGCTGATCCAACTGCGGCCCTCCAGCTCGTCCAGGTAGACCGCCGGCCGGCCATACTCGATGATAAACTGGCGGATGAACCACAATGTCCCCAGTTCTTCGTAGCGCTTGACGCCAAAGCCGAGGTCGGCCGAGGCCTCGAAGGAGAGCTGGTGCAGGTATTGCTGGTAGACCTCGTGATGGGCGTGGCCGGTGGCGCCCAGCTCGTAATGGCGCACGCGAAAACGTGTGGTATAGACGCGAGTCATGACGCAGTTCCTTTCACATCAATGCAGACGATCTCGGGGGGACTCAGGAAACGGGCCCGGGGCGCGGCCATCCCTTCCATGCCCAGTCCCCGGCTCACGTATAGCGTGGTCCGGTCCTGCCGGTACAGGCCCATCTCGTAGCGCTTCCAATGGCGCGATGAGGTGAGCACGGCGCCAAACAACGGCAGACGAATCTGACCCCCGTGAGTGTGACCGGCCAGGTACAGGTCGATACCTTCAGCGGCGGCTTCGGGCATGAGGTCTGGCAGATGATACAGCAGCAGCACCAGCCCCGGCCGACCTTCTGCCAGTGCGCGGGCCACCGTCTGCTGAAAGCGGGCCTGATCATCGTCCAGGGTCATCCCGGCCCCCACCCCGACGATGACCAGGGTGGTTCCGTCGTCCAGCGCAAGGCTCACATGCTCGTCGCGTAACAATCGGATCGGCAGCCCGTCAAATAGCGGCCCCATCAGATGGTCCGGGTCTACCGGCGGCGTGCCTTGCACTGCATAGATGCCGTATCGCGCCTGAAGCTGTCCGGCCCAGGCGCGAAAATGCTCCATGGCCGTGGGCTCGCCCACGTAGGACAGGTTGATGAAATCCCCGGTGAGGAGGATCAGGTCCGGGGCCAGGTCTCTGACGCGCTCCAGCACCGCCCGGTCGCGGGCCGTCATGCGTTCCATGTGTATGTCAGCAAGCTGCACCAGGCGCAGGCCGGCGCCGGCGGGCAGCCGGTCCGTCTCCCACGTCAGGTGCGTCACGCCCAGGCGAAATGGCTCGACCCAGGTGGCATACCCGGCCACAAGCGAGATGGCGCTGTTCAGGACCACGCCCAGCAGCAGGCCCGGCCCGGCGAACGCGCCGAGCACGGCGTCCAGCCCCCAGCGAACCAGGCTCAGGGCCAGGAGTGGTGGCGCCGGCGGTCCATAGCTCTTGCCCCATCGCGGCAGCCCGGCCAGCATGACCCAATCGAACAGAGCCACGGCCAGGTAGAAAGCTGCACTGCATAGCGCCAGGATCGCGTCAGCCGTTAGCCAATGCCACCAGAGCCCCTGGGCCAGCGCACCGCCAACCAAGGCCAGCAGCACCAGGACCGTGGGCACGCGCGCGAGCTGGTGCGAGAGGAGCAACGCGCGGTGCAAGGGGTTGTCCTGTCGGTGGCTGAACAGGCCGGTTCGAGATTGGGTAGACATGGCCGTTATTATACCACGTCTATTGGATGTCGCAACTTGTGTGCCGGGTTGACGTCATGAAAAAGCACCCAGGGGAAAGCCCTGGGTGTCTGGCGTCAGTCGTCCGCGGGGCGCGCATGTTCACTTTACCATGTACTGTTTAGCGCGCCACTTTGGCGCTATCCATCTCCAAAAAGTCGCTTCCGCTTTTCCAGGTCCGTCAGCGGGTGAAGCGGCTCTTCCTGGGCAATACGGAACTGGACTACCAGGTCGTTCCCACAGGGGGCTGCGCCGAGCCAGGGCAACGCGGTGCGCTGGGCGTTCAAACGGTCCAGCAACGGCTGGAGTTCCGCGTGACCCGGGAAGGGGTCAAAGATGACCTGGAGCTCATTACCAACCAGATACAAGGTGGCCGGGCGCCGGATGAATTTGCGCAGCAAAGTGCCGGCCCACATCCGCGTGTACTCGCCGCCCAGGGCCTGGGCGAACCGGCTCAGCAGGTTGAACACCAGGCACCGCAGCCAGGCGGCCAGGAAGAACGCGGTTTGGTCATATTCGACTGCCCGCTGCAGTTGGCCCTGGTCATCGCGGGTGGTGGTCAAACCATAGCCCGGCGGCACGATGTCCAGACACAGGTCGTGCTTGCCCACGCGGTGCCCGCATTCCTGGCCCCCAGTGGTCGCCGTATTCGTTGAGTAGGGCCCGGGCGTCAATGTCATAGTCATCGGTCAGGTAGACCACGGGCCAGCGCTCGGCGGGCTTGTGGCCCTCGGGATCGTGCAGGACGACAGTGCGGAGGGTGACCGTATCGACTTTCTTGCGGTCTTCATAGACCGGCAGGGTCATCTCCGTATCGGCCAGACGGTAGGCGGGCTGCTCCGCAGCGGGCCAGTCGGCGTGCTTGTTGAAGACGAAGGGTTCAAGGTCAAAGTCATGGGCGGTCAGTTGCTCCCACTGGGCCACGTTCGTCGCGTAGCGCACGGCCGGGGTGTAGAAATGGACCCGCAGCTCATCCGCCAGGGTGCGAAAGATCTGCCCGCAGTAGCCGCCTTTGTCGAAGAACAAGCGTAGCCGGCCCGCCAACGCCCCGCGGTGCTGGAGCAACTCCTGGACGATGGGGGTAATACCCTGGCTCAGTTTCTTGGTGCCTTGATAGACCCGCAAGGCCAGCCAGCAGCGGGCGTCCAGGTCGAAGGCCAGGACCAGTTCTTCGGCTTTATCGCTTTGCGTGCGTCCGGTGTTGCCGATCTTGCCCTTGACCAGGTCCACCACCTGCGTGTAGCGCGGCAGATTGTCCACAGGACACTGCGTGTGCCCATCCAGACTGATGCGGCGGGTGCCTGGTCCTACGGCCTGCACCTCCTGCGCCGCGGTGGCTTGATAGAACTCCACGGCGGCGGGAGCTGGGACCGCTCGCTGCCAGTGCTGGAAGGTGCCGTGGGTCAGCGGGCGCGGCCGGCCCGTGAGCAAGGCGAACCCGATGTCGCACACGTCATCCAGGTGCCAGGCCCGCCGGACCCCAAAGATGACGGCGAACAGGGCGGTCAGCAGCCACTGGGTGGCGCTGACGGCATAGCCCGGGGCCAGCGGCAGCAACTGGGCGAACCGCAGCCAACCGGTCTCCAGTAGCAGGATGGCGACGCGTAGCGTAAAGGCCCCACCGACCTGGGTCCGCCCCAACTGCGCCATGTTCGTCGCCGCCATCGCAGGTACGGTGTCTAACTGCTGGCCGAGGGCGGGTCGTTTGATCGCCCACCGCAAACGGAGGGTCTCGATCATGGAAGCCGTGACTGCCCCTGCCTCGGGCGCTTGGACCTGACCGAGCTCCTGGTTCACGCGGGTGGACAGTGTCGCATCGTCGGGCACCGCCCGCTCGGCGATCACAGCGCGCAGGAGCACCTGGATGAAGGCGGTCTCGACGGCCGGTTGCGTGGTGACCACGGGTCGACCGGGAATCGGATGATCAAACAGCCCGGCCAGTCCTTCTGCGCGCACTCGTTGCTTGTAGGCCCGGACCGAGCGGGTTTGCGCGAAACCGGTCGCCAGGGCCAGGATGGCTTGCGGCGCGACGTCGGCCGCTTCCAAGATGATCAACGCCAAGCGCTGCCCCACCTCGGGATCGATATCGTCGGGCAGCCAAGAGAGCAGCGCGTTGAGCGCGTCCACCAGCGCCTGGTGTTCAGTTGATAAAGTGCAGTCGGATAACTTGATCGGTGCGGCCATCTCTACCCCCGCTAGCAAGATGCGGGGATAGTGTACCACAAAAAGCGGAAGAGACTTATTGGACGCGGTTGGGACCGCTAAACACTACATGTTTACCGCATTCGCGTCGCCGCGAACAACTCCCGGGCCGTGGTCCCTTCTCGCCAGGCCAGCACCCGGCTCTCTGCCACGCGCAGCACGGCATCCATGGCCAGCCCCAGTGCTCCCACGGCCATCATGCCGACCAGCACGTCGTCCACGCGGAACAAGCTCCGGGCGTCGATCATCATGTAGCCCAGACCCTGATGCACGGCCACCATCTCGGCGGCGATGACGCTCATCCAGGCCAGCCCCAGCCCCACCCGCACCTGGGCAAAGAGGGCGGGCATGAGCGCCGGCACTACCACGTGGCGCACCGCCTGCCATTGGTTGGCCCCCTCCGTCAGCGCTACCTCCACCAGTGACCGGTCCACCCCCCGCGTGGCGGCAGCCACGCCCACCAGCACGGCAAACACGGTGCCGATAAAGATGATGAATATGGCCGGCGGGTTCCCGATGCCAAACCACAGGATGGCCAACGGGATCCAGGCCGGCGGCGACAGGGGTCGCAAGAGCTGGAGCCCCAGGTCCACGAAATCTTCCACGGCCGGCCACAGCCCCAGCACGATGCCTAGCGGCATGGCCACGACGATAGCCAGGGAAAAGCCCAGCAGCACGCGCCACAGGCTGGCGGTCGCGTGCTGGACCAGAACGCCGGACAGCAGCAACTCGACTCCACGCGCTAGCACCCGGGACAATGGCGGCAGCAGTACCGGGTCGATGATGCCGGTCCGGGGCAACACCTCCCACAGCGCCGCCACCACCGCCAGTATGACCAATCCCTTCAGACGTGAGGCGTAAAGCGTGAAACGTGAAACGTCATTCGTCATTTGGTGGGTTCACTACTTGGCCTTGGCTCGCTGCAAATAGCTCGTGTCAACCAATTCCTCTGCCGTCGGCACCCGGTCGATGAGGCCATACTGGTACATCAGTTGCGCCATGCGCACGATCTCGTCCGGCGTGAGATCATAGTCGATGTGCATCTTGTCTGTCGCCAGCGATGCTTCTACCGTCGGCACCTGGAACGACCCGCCCATATACTCCACAATAATCTCGGCCGTGTCGTGCGGATGAGCGTTGGCCCAATCCACGGCATGCACGTGGACGCGCAGGGCCTTTTCCACGGCGCCCGGGTGCGCCTTGGCATAGTCATCCCGGCAAAAGACTACGCAGCAGGGATGGTCCGGCCAGTATGCCGTGTAATAGAGCATGATCCGGCCCCAGCCGGCGCTCTCGGCCTCGGTCATGAATGGCTCCGTGTTGGAGCTGGCATCCACCTGGCCGGTCTTGAGGGCGCTAATCATGTCGCCCAGCTTGCTGAAATAAACCAGCGTCACGTCCTGCTCCGGGTCCAGCCCGGCGTCCGCCAGGGCTGCCCGCAGTGGCACGTCGAGAATCGAGCCGCGGATGGTGGCAATCTTTTTGCCACGCAGGTCGGCCAGCGTGGCGATACCGCTGTCGGCGTGGACCAAGAGCCCATCGCTGCCCCGGCCGGTCATGGCGACGATCTTGATCTGGGTGCCCTGGGCAATGGCGGCGATGGCCGTGGTCACCGGGGCGGCCCCCATCTGCAAATCGCCGCGCTGGATAGCCTCAATGATCTCGGTGTTGGACGGGATGAGTTGCACCGTGGCATCCAGGCTCTCGGCAGCGTAGAGTTGCTGCTTGTCGGCGATGTAGAACGGCACGTGGTCGTTGGCCGTGCGCACGCCAATGTGCAGCGTGGGCGATGCGGCCGGCTGGCCCGGGATGCAGGCCGCCAGCACGAGGATGAGAACCGAGCCCACTGCGAGTCCGATCGTGTCCCATTTGTTCATGACGTTTTCCTCCTGGCTGACCGCCGACGGCGCCCGATAGGGGCCGCCGACCGCCAGCATGCAAAAAGGCACCCAACCACATACGGCTGGGTGCCCCCAACGGGCTAGAACATGCCTCGGTTGGGATTATACCTGATGGCACATGGCCTGTCAAATGGCGCTACGGGGCCGGGACCTCGACATCGCCCAGGTGTATGGCTTCTTCGCCGGCCGGCGTGGTGAGCCGCTGACCGTCCGAGGCCCGGTACACGCGCACCTCCAGCCGGTACGTGCCCGGGGCGGCCTGGGCCGGGATCAGCAAGCCCAGGCGCGTTGTCGTTTCGCCGGCCGGCGCCAGCGCCCAGTCCTGCTGGACGAGGACCGATCCGTCCGGCGCGACGACTTGCACCAGCAGATGAAGCTCGTGCGACCAGGGAGCGACCGGCTGCCACGTCACGACGACCGGCAGCACGTCGCCCGGGGCTACGCTCGCCGCCGCGCCTGCCGACAACAGCGTGACCCGGTTGCCCAGCGTGATGTCCAGCGTGCGCGCCGGTGGCTCTGGCGGGAAGGCATACAGGGTCAGCGCCGCCGGCTCGAATCCGGCTGCCAGCGCTTTGTAGCCCTGTGCCGCCAGCCACTCGTCCAGGCCGGTCGCCGGCGCCGTTTCATCGCTCACCAGCCAGAGCCGGCGATGGTCTGCCATGTACGGCACCAGGGCCGCCTGGGCCTCTGCCGACGGCTCTCCCGGCTCGTGCAGCCCCAGGATGGGCGCCGGGGTGCGCAGATACTCCAGCAGCACCGCCGTGCGGGCCGGGGCATTCAGGAGCACGGCATCTCCGGGCCGGGCCAGGCCGTCGATGGTCGCGGCCAGTTCCCGGTAGGCCGGGCGTGGCGGGCGTGGGTCCTGGTACAAGCTGGTCACGAGGAGCAGCGGGGCGGCCACACAGGCCGCGACCAGCACCAGGGCCTCGGCGACCCGCCGGCCTCCGCGTCGCCGGGCCAGGGCCAGCGCCCCGAGGGCCAGGGCCAGCGCGAGTAGACCCAGTGGCGGCAAGAGCGCCCAACCGTCACGCGTCCAGGCCGGGAACCAGTCGCCGGCCAGCACAAACCGCATCTGCCAGACCAGCGGCGAGTACGCCGGGTCAAAGAACAACCGCGCATCGTACAACGGAAACCCCAGCGCGTCCATCGTCTCGAAAAAGCGGTCAAAGCTCACCGCTAGGCCCAATGCCTGCACCGCGCCGCTGATCAGCGCCAGCGCGCCCACCGCGAGGATGCGCCCAGTGGACCGGGTAGCCCAGGCCAGGGCCGGGGCCAGCAGCAGCGCCAGGAAGGGCAGCGCCGGCACCAGAAAACGTGGCCCCCAGCAGTGCCCCCCATGCCAGACGAACCACGGTGCGTACAGCAGCACGTGGACAGCCGCCACTGCGCCCACCAGCAGCGCCTCGGCCCGGTGCCGCCGCCAGAAGGCCGGGACCGCCGCCACCGCCAGGATCAGGATAGGCGAATAGAGGAACAGGCTCTTGCCGGGGCTGAACAACAGGCCCACAAGGCCGGTGAGAAACGGCGTGGAAAACGTCTCCAGGGGATGATAGCCGGTCTGCAAGGGGGTGCCGTAGCGCAGTGTGTTGTACGCGGCCACGGCCAGTGCGCCCAGGGCCAGCGGAATCGCAAAGGCCAGGGCCGGCCGCCAGGCCCGGGCCGCCAATTGGCGCACGTCCAGCAGCCGGGTCGGCCGGCACAGGGTCAGGAGATACAGCCCCAGGAACGGTGCCACGACGACGTTGGACACCCGGGCCAAAAACGCCAGGCCCAGCGCCGCGCCGGCCCACGCCGCGTCCGGGAGGCTCTGACGGTTGCGGAACCGCAGCAAAAAATAGCCGGCCGCAAACAGACCCAGTGCCGACAGCGGCTCGCTGAAAAACGACTGGGTATAGACCGCGGCCAGGGTGCACAGGCCATAGCACAGGCCGACCGCCAAGGCCGGCCCATCGCCATAGCCCAGTTCCAGCACGGCCAGGAACACCAGCACGCCGGTCAGCGCCGTCAGGAGAGGATTCAAGAGCCACGTGGTTTGCACGGCCCCCAGGTCAAGCGGCAGAGCACGCGAGAGCGCGTACAGCGGCACCGCCGCCAGCGACGTGCCCAGCCCATATTTGGAATACAGGCGGCCGTCCAGCCCGTAGGCGCCCTGTTGCAGCCCCATCCAGCGGATGGCATCCGTGTCTGCGGTGCCCCGGGTCGTCAGGCTCCGGGTGACGCAGAACATGGACAACTCGTCGCTGGACTGGACCTCGCCGGCATAGGCCAACAGGTATACGGCCAGCAGCAGCGCCAGCAATGCTATGCTAGTCACTGTACGGGTTCGCACGACGTGCTACACCTCCCACGGCGAATCTTAGCACATGTCGGGCCGCGTGGCAACCAGGTATCGACTCATGTGGTAATGCCTCCTCTGGATCGCCATCCGGTCCTCCGTGCGTTGAAAAATGAGAACTGTTTGGCGTTATGCGTTATTTGCGGCTTGCCGAACCCACTGTGGTAAACTATTTTAACCTTTCACTAACCTATGTTTGCTGCACTTGCAAATTCTGTGGTTGTGGTGTATAATACGATCAGACAAGGTCAATCACGCAACGATAAAGATTGGCCCCCGTGCTGGCCGCATATTCTGGGTTGGTTGCGTCGATACGCAACCAACATAACAAACCACATGAATCAAGGAGGTAAACCTGATGCCAGTATACGTCGATCGCATTCGGGGTTCGTTTGAAGGGCTGACCAAAAGTCAGCAAAAGCTCGCCAACTTTGTGGTGGATAATTATCGGGACGTGGCGTTCATGACCTGCGCCGAGTTGGGTCATGCACTGGACGTGGACCAGGCCACGGTAGTTCGATTTGCCCAGGCGTTGGGGTATAGCGGTTACACCGAGTTATTGGACGAGATCCAGGACATCGTCAAGGATGAACTCAAGACCGTTCATGACATCCCCGAGGTCGCCAATACAACGGACCAGGCGTTCTACAAGGCGCTGTTGCTCGAAAAGGCCAACCTGGACATGTTGTTGGTGGCCATGCCGGCCGATACCATCAACGAGGTCTTGGGCACGCTGTCCAAGGCCAAGCGCATCTTTTTCGTGGGCGAAGGCCCCGAGTCTTATGCGGCGGACATCTTTGGTTGGATGCTGCGCCAGGCCGGCCTGCCGGCTTACTTTTTGGAGCGCGATATGGTCACTCGCAAGATGACCCTGGCGCACGTGGGTGATGGCGATCTGGTGGTGGGCATGTGTATCAACCCCGAGCCAGTCGATACGGCCGAGGCGGTACGGTTCGCCCGCGAGCATGGGGCCAATACCCTGGGCATCGTATCCAGCGGGACCAACCCCCTGGCGCAGGCCGCGAACAAGATCATCACCGTGCCAGCAGACGGCGTGGAAGGCCCCTCGTTGGTGCCGGCTATCGCCGTGATGCAAGGGCTGATCGCGGCCTTGGCCCAGAAATAGTCCGTCATACCGATAGCGTCGCAACGGGCGGGGAAACACCCCCGCCCGTTCTTGACGTTTGGCCTTGCAAAGCCCACCTGATGTGGTACAATAAGGCCATTCCGGACCGGGCAAGGAGGCGGCATGATGAGCAACCCTGATGCAAAGGCCTGGCACCAGAAGGCCCTAGTCATCGACGGACACTGTGACTCTCTGGCGCGCGTGGTTCGTGAGAGCGTGGACCTGGCCGAACGGCAGTCAGACGGTCACCTCGACCTGCCCCGGCTCCGCGAAGGCGGCGTGACCGCGCAGATATTTGCCGTGTTCACGGCCCGCATGGACCGTCCCGTGGTCTTTGATCCGCTGGACCTGGCGCTGTGCATGGTCGATGCGCTGTACCAGCAAATCGCGGCTCATCCAGACCAGTTGATGCTGGCGACCTCGGCCCGGGACATTGAGCAGGCCCAGGCTGAGGGCAAGGTGGCTGCCATCCTGGGACTGGAGGGCGGCGAGCCTCTGGGCGAGGACCGCCAGTGGTCGGAACGGTGGGATCAGCCCCGGCTGGATCGCCTGCGCATGTTCTACCGCCTGGGGGTGCGCAACATTGGCCTCACCTGGAGCACGCGCAACGCCCTGGCCGACGGCGTCTTTGAGGCCCAGACCGGCGGCGGCTTATCGAAATATGGCCGGGCCGTGGTCCAAGAGATGAACCGGCTGGGTATCGTGGTGGATATCGCTCACCTGGCACCGGCCGGTGTTCGCGATGTGCTGGCGCTGACCGAGATGCCAATCATCGCCAGCCACGCCAACGCGCGTACCGTGTACGATAACCCGCGCAACCTCACCGATGAGCAACTGGAGGCCGTCGCCCGCAACGGCGGTGTGGTGGGCGTGACGTTCGTGCCGGGCTTTATCGATGCCGAGTGCGTCACACTGGATCGCCTGCTGGACCACATAGACCATATCGTCCGCGTGGCCGGCATCGACCACGTGGGCCTGGGCTCTGACTTTGACGGCTACGGAAGTAACAACCAGATGCCCGAGGTGCGCGACGCAGCCGACGTGCCGGTCATCACCGCCGGGCTGGTGGCCCGGGGCTATGCCGAGGCCGACGTGCTCAAGTTCCTGGGGCAAAACTACCTGCGGGTGTTCCGACAGGTGTGGGGCGCGTGAGCAAAAGCAAAAATGGACAAGAGCCAGGTAATGATTACCTGGCTCTTTTTTTACGCAAACAGTTCCACGGCCCGGCGCATCCGGGGCACCACGTCCACGCCAAAGGGGCAGCGCTCCGTACACGCGCCGCACTCGATGCAGTCAGAGGCCCGGGCTGGCAGGGCCGCGTACGCGGTGTGCAGCGATTCAGACACGCCGTCGGCCGCCTGGTCTACCAGCCGGTTGACCTGCCCGATGTCGATGGCCGACGGACACGGCAGGCAGTGGTTGCAATAGACACATTCGCCAGTCACGTATTCCTGGAAATCGGCCAGGACGGCCGAGAAATCGCGTTCCTCCGGCGCAGCATCCAGGTAGGCCAGGGTTGCTGCCAGTTCGTCCGGGTCCTTGACCCCCGGGACCGTGGTGGCGACGCCTTGGGCCAACACATAGCTGAGGCACTGGACCGGCGTGACGCCACGTGGCATTTTCTTCTTGCTGCTCTCGCCGCCGGTCTGGTACCGGGCCATGTACACCGTGCGGTTGTGCTGAAACAGTTTGCCCCCGGCAAAGGGTTTCATGGCGACGATGCCCACCCCCTGGCGCGCGCAGGCGTTGAACAACTCCTGGCGGCCGGGCAGCGCGTGGTTGACCGGGTTCACCGGAAACATGAGCACGTCAATGGGACCGTGTTCCACGGCCCGCAAGGCCATCGCCACGTCGTGCCCGCTCAAGCCGATGAACCGGGCCTTGCCCTCTTGTCGCAATCGCAGCGCCAGTTCCAGTATGCCGCCGGGGGCCAGCAGGCCCTCGTATTGCTTGAGAGTGTTCAGGTTGTGCAGCATGAGCACGTCCACGTGGTCGGTCTTGAAGCGGGCCAGTTGGTCCAGGATAAAGCGCTCGCTCTGTTTGACGTCGCGTGAGCAGCGGTATTGACCGTCCTTCTCGGTCGAGCCCAGATGCCCGGTGAGTACCACCTGGTCCCGGCAACCTTCGAGCGCCGCCGCCAGGTGCTCCTGGTAGCTGGCAAAGCCAAAGACCACGTCGATATAGTTGACGCCCCGGTCCAGGGCCTGGTGGATGACCGAGACCACCGTCTCCCGGGGTTGACCGTTCAGGTACTCGGTCCCCAGTCCGATCTCGCTGACGTTCAGGCCGGTGTGGCCCAGTGTGCGAACTTGCATGGTTCTGCCTCCTTGTCGTTTTGTCGCTAGCCAATCACACTCCAGGCTGCCCCGGACCGGGCCGCGATGCGCCCTCCATGCAGCCGGCCCCGTTCCACCATCACCACCTCGTCCGACGCCGGCCACACCGGGCGCAGCACCGTGCCATTGGGCAGACAGCCCCGCAGCGGTATGTTTATCTCGCCTGCCTCATCGTTGTTGAGCACGACCACCAGGGTCTCGTCCTCACAGCGCCGGGCAAAGGCGTAAACGCCGCGCCGGGCATAGAGCCGGGTATAATCGCCCCGACGCAGGGCCGGGTGGCGATGGCGCAGGGCCACGCACCGGCGCACGTGGTCGCGCAGGCCGGCGTCCCACTGTGACTCATCCCAGGGCATGGCCTTGCGGCACGCCGGGTCTCCACCGCCGGTCAGCCCTACTTCATCGCCGTAATAGATACACGGCGCGCCGGGGGCCGTCATCTGGTAGAAAAACGCCAGCTTGAGGCGGGTCGTGTCGCCGTTGAACAGGGTCACGGTACGCGGCGTGTCGTGGCTGCCCAGGAGGTTGAGCTGGGCCAGCATCACCGGCCAATCATACAGGTCCAGCATCGCGTCGATGCGGTTGCTCAAGGCCTGCGCGCCCAGAGGCGTCAGGCGATAAGGGCCGTGGCGCATGCGGTGTGTGTTCAGTGTGTCGCCACCGCAAAAGCCCAGACAGGCCCGGCTGAACACATAGTTCATCACCGCGTCGAACCGGTCGCCGCGCAGCCAGTCGGGCGCCGGGTCCCAGATCTCGCCCACGATGTACGCCTCGGCATTGACTGTCTTTACCCGGCGACGAAACGCCTGCCAGAACGCCTCGTCGTCAATCTCCATGGGCACGTCCAGCCGCCACCCATCAATGCCCTGGCGAACCCAGTGCTCGCCCACGCCCAGCAGGTACTCTCGCACGGCCGGCGTGTCGGTGTTGAATTTGGGCAGCGCCGGCAGGTTCCACCACGCGCCATAGTTGATTCGCCCGCCGCCATAAGCGTGCAGCGGATAGCCGTTGATGTGAAACCAATCCACATACGGCGAGGCCGGGCCGTTCTCCAGGATGTGGTGAAACTGGAACAAGCCCCGGCTGGCGTGATTGAACACGCCGTCCAGCACCACGCGGATGCCCCGGTCGTGGCAGGCGTCCAGCATTTCCCGGAACGCGGTATTGCCCCCCAGGATAGGGTCTACCTGATGATAATCGTAGGTGTGGTAGCGATGGTTGGCCGCCGATGCGAATATGGGCGTGAAATAGATGGCTGTCACTCCCAGGTCGCTCAAATAGTCCAGTCGCTCGGCCACGCCCAGCAGGTCGCCGCCCTTGAAGCCATAGACGGTGGGCGGGCTGTCCCACGGCTCCAGGTGCGCCGGCTTGGGCACGCGCGCGCTGGTGGCAAAACGGTCGGGAAAGATCTGGTAGAATACGGCGTCCTGGACCCAATCCGGGACAAAAGAGGCGGTCATGGGGGCTCCTTTCGCAACGCGAGACTCGAGGTTTCGAGGCCGGATTGTACCACATTTGCGGCGAGAATGCCAGCCCGGCGCAGAAAGGGCAGATTCCAGCCGAGTTGGTATTGACTTGCGCCTCAGATTCCCCTATACTAGGGGTACATGGAGACGAGCATGAGCCAGCCCGACGAATTGACCAACTTTTCACCGTGCCCGCACTGCGGCGGTGTCATAACCGTGCGCTATGAGGGGCTTTTGCGCCGCAAGCGGGCCGTCTGCACAGACTGTGGCGCACGGGCGCTGTCGGACGCTGCTTGTGCCGATGCGGACGGCGAGGAGCCGGCCCCAGCGTTGCCTGCCGCGACGCCGGACCAGGACCCCGGCCCTATCACCCTGATAGAAGACATGGAATACCAGTTGTGGCGGATGCAGATCCGGGACGAGATCAAGCGGCGAGAGCGCCCGGTCATTTGGCAATCGAACTTGCCTGGCAGCCCCCTTTCGTATTCCGCTCTGCTGACCCCTGCCTCTGACCCGCCGCTCAGTGCCTCGGAGGTGGTCCGGCTGGCCGGTGAGGCCCTGCCACCGGAAGAACGACTCGCCTGCCCATCTTGCGGCGCGGCAGCGGACCGGCACGCAACCCGATGCGTCTGGTGCGGCAGTGCGCTTGGAGGTAGTGAAACAGATGCGGCCCCTGGCCCATCCAATCGCGGGAGGTAAAACCATGCCCCGTCTTACCAAACAACAAATCGATGCTTTGCGTACACAGCCTGGCCACTTGTGGCTGGTGGGTTATGACTTGAGCCAGGCTGACTTGCGCGGCGCAGACCTGCGCGAATCCAACCTCACGGCCGCCACGTTGATCAAGACCGACCTGCGCGGCGCCAACCTGGCCGGTGCGATCCTGTTGGGCGCCAACCTGCAAGAGGCCCGGCTGGAAGCGGCTGATCTGAGTCGCGCCGACATCAAGGGCGCCAACCTCGTCAAAGCCCAGCTACCCAAGGCTAACCTGGCCCAGACCAATCTGAGCACTACCAAGATGGCCCAGGCCGATCTGCGCGAGGCCACCTTGAGCCAGGCCATTCTGTACGAAACCGATCTGTCCGGTGCCGATCTGCGCGAGGCAGACCTGCGCGGGGCCAACCTGACCAAGGCCAATCTCACCAGGGCCGACCTGCGCGGCGCCAACCTGGAATATGCCGACTTGCGCGGTGCCAACATGGCCGGCGCCCAAACCCAGGGTGCACACCTCGACGGCGCTATTACCGACACTACCCCGGCGTTCTGAACCCCGGGGCCGGCCGCCCGTCTCGGCTCCTTGAATTGGCTGTCGCTTTGTGTTATCATAATTCGCTACCCTACAGAACTTTTGTTCTTTGACCTCAACGGCCTTTCTAGATGATCAAGACCGGCAAGCGGGTATGGTATAATGGTCACCAGCATCACACTGCCAGACAAGGAGTGCCCCATGCCTGTGACCCTGGAAGAAC
>JAHJIN010000355.1 GCA_018823415.1 Chloroflexota bacterium
CCAGCAAGTAGGATGGGCTGTGCCCATCAATGCCCCGCTGCGGATGAAGCCGGCCCCGCGGCCAGCTTTTTGTTTGCGCCTGGACCACTGAGCCACTGCACACCTTGAAGGCACTGAGGAGCCCCCTCAGTGCCTTCAGCCGCTTCAGGGCCTCAGTGTTCATCCATGTGTCCCACTGTGCCTGGACCACTGAACCACCGCCCCAACCCACCGGCGGTTCAGGCCCCGGCCACACGGCGCGGCCGGTCAGAATCACGCTCAATCCAGGTAGAGCACCACCTGCTGGAGCAACCGACGACCGCCCCCTCGGCCGGCCGGGTCCGTACTGGACTCGCGCGGGACCTGGCCCTCCTCGACCGGGCCTCAGTACAGCACCGGCGCCGGCGCGGCCGGCACGCCAAAGCGGAGGCGGATCAGCTCGTTGGACGGCGGCCTGGCGTCGAGCATGAGCGGCCGCACCAGGAACGGTTCCACGTCGCGCCGCTGGGTGCTCAGGCCCAGCACGGTGACAAACTGGCCCACCGGCAGCCGCCCCAGGTGCTTCAGGTATTCCAGGTCGTGGAACCCGCGCTCGCTGCGGCCATAGGTGGGCAGCGCCGTGTCGCGGTCCTCCGGGTTCTTGAGCCGGCCAAAGAACAGGTTGTTGCACGAGGACACGATGCCCGGCGGGAACTGGGTCGGGCCGATGGACTGGGCCACGTAGGCCATGACGAACCCATACTTGCCGGCGTCGCGGGCCATGGCGTCAAAGATGTCCGTCTGGACGGGCGCGCCGCCGGCTTCTTTGTCCCCGCTGCTGGCGACGCCCCGGATGATCTTGTTGGCTTCCTCAAAGATCATCAGGGTCCGCGGCCGGCTGGGGTCCGGGTTCACATCGCGGGCCTGGCGCACGGCGTCGGTATACAAATGCCAGCTCATCAGCGCCAGCAGCAGCGACTTGGCGTAGGCGTCCATCTCGGTGGCGCCGCCTTCCAGCACCACCACCCCGCCCCGCCCGTCCGGCGTCCAGCCCAGCCCTTCCAGCGGCAGCGCGCCGGCGCCCTGCCCGTATAGGCGGGTCATGGCCCCGTGGCGAAAGGTCCACAGCCGCTTGAGCACCCCTTCCAGGGCCGAATAGTCGGTGGGGCTGGCCCGCTTGATGCCGGCCTGGTAGTCCTGCAGCTGGTCGTGGAGCATGGCCAGGTCCACGCGCTGGGAGCGGTAGACGGCCAGGGCCTGCTTCTCCCAGTCGGTGAGCTCCTCCAGGCGCACGATGCGCGCCGGCGTCGGGCCGTAGCCGCGCGCCGCGCGGGCTGCGTCCAGCACCGGCCGCTCGTCGCCCTGGACCTCGGCCCAGGCGCGGCGCTGCCGGGCCAGGGCCTCGGCCTTCTGGGCCGCCGCCTCCAGCTTGGCGTCGCTCGACCTGGCGTTGGCCAGGGCCCGGGCCTGGCGTGCTGCCGCGACGGCCGTGCTGTGTTGGTCCGGCCAGACCACCTCCGGGTCGTCGGTGAGCACGCCCTGGTCCAGGTACAGCTTGTGCAGCGCCTGGCGCACCCAGCCGGCCTGGCGCTCGCCCATGCGCCCGGCGTTGCAGATGAGGTCCACCGTGGCCAGCATCTGGATCTCGGCCGGGATGCGGGCGCTGATCTGCAGCGGGTTCCAACTGATCGGCCGCGGCCCGCCCGGGTAGAGCGAGTAGAAATCGTAGCAGTCGTCGGGGATGACCTGCTGCAGCACCCGCCAGCCCAGGCCAAAGTCAAAGACCACCACCCGGTCGCCCCACTGCTGGTTGACCTCCACGGCCAGGCGCATGGCCGCCACCGACTTGCCAAAGCGGGTGTCGGCAAAAAAGCCCGTGTTGGTCAGCCGCTGGCGGGTGAGGCGCAGGGGGGCAGTGGTGAGCTGGGCCGTCTCGTGGGCGTACTGGTGGCCCAGGACCGCTTCCCCCGGCATCTGCGGGTCAAAGGCATAGGGCGGGATGCGCGGCTGCACGGTCAGGGCCGGCCCGGTCTCAAAGACCCCCGGCGCGATCAGCGCCGCCGCCTGGAGCAGCGTCAGCAGCGAGGCATCGCGGTACCGTTCCCAGACCCCCGGCAGCCGCTGGCGGCGCGTGGTGGGGGTGAAGGACCGGGCGTGGCGGATGACGTACGGCACCTCGGGCTCGCTGAGGGCGCGGACCTGGGCCGGGGTCGCCACGTCTTCCGTGCCGTGGTAGGCGGTCCCGTACAGGCCCTTGATGGTGCGCTGGCCCCGGGGCGTGCGCGTGAGCAGGTAGGCGTAGACCAGGCAGCCGCCCTCGCCGGCCATCAACTCCAGCAGCCGCTCCTGGGTGCGCAGCAGGTTGGCCACCGCCGTGGCCTGGTGGTCTTCCCACTGGTAGGACTTGGACGCCGAGAGGGAGGGGCTGATGCCCACCCCCACGCCCATGGCCCGGCCCGCCACCAGCGAGCGCGCCTGGGCCAGGCCCACGCTGTCCTGGACGCTGACCCCCTGGGCCTTGCTCTGGGAGACGGTGTCGGACTCGGACGTCGTGCGGCTGGTGGCCCGGCTGAGGGTCACGGCCTCGCTCACCGCGGCGGACCGCGACACCGCGTGCGAGATGCTGGCGCCGCTGCCCTGCGAGCGCGCCGTGCTGACGCTGTCGGACTGGCTGACGGTGTCGGCGCGCCCCACCGTGTGGGCCTGCGACGCGGTGTGCGCCCCGCCCCGGGTCGTGGTGTCCGAGACGGAGGTCGCCCCGCCCACCGAGACGCTCTCCGAGGTGCCGCTGTTGACCCCGGCGCTGGCGCCCACGCCCTGGGACACGCCGTGCGTGGCGCTGTCGGTGTGCGCCACGGCATCGCTGGCGCCGGCGCTCACCGTATCGGTGCTGCCCGTGCCCCAGTTCTCGCCCCCGCTTTGGCTGACGGTAGAGGAGCCTTTGAGGCCGGCGTTGACGATGAGGCTGGCGCCCACGTCGGCCCCCAGGCTGGCGGCCAGCGTGCGGCCCTCGGATACGCCGTGGTTGCTCGACACCGCCGCGCTGGTGCCGGCCTGGTCGGTGTGGGTGACGCCGTCGGACGAGCCGACTGCGGCGGAGGTGCCCTGGTTGATGCTGAGGGACGAGGACTGGCCCTGGCTGGCGCCCTGGCTGGTCCCCCAGCTGGCGGAGCTGCCCTCGCTGTGGCTGTTCGACCAGCTGCGGGTGTCGGCCGTGCCCTGGGTGTCCGAGACCGAGTCCGTGTGGGCCTGGCCGGCGGTGTGGGCCGTGCCCTGGGTGTCCGCGACGCTGGTGCTGGTCCCGCGGCCGTCCGTGACGGTGACGCCCTGGGTGTGGCCCACCGTGTGGGCCTGGCCCTCGGTCACGCCCTCCGCGTGGCCCACCGTGTGGGCCTGGCCCTGGCTCTCCACTGTGCTCTGGCCCTCGGCGTGGGCGCGCGAGCCGCTGGCCGAGGTGGCCGCCCCGTCGGTGACTGCGCCGCTGAGGATGACCGGCAGGGACAGGCCCACGTTGATTCCCTGCGTGCCGCGCTCCATCGAGGCCCAGCGGCTGGCCTCGCGGGCCGTGGCCAGTTGCAGTTGCACCAGGTCCGCCACGGGCACCGCCGCACCCAGAAAGACCGCCATGAACTCTTCCCCGGCGGCCAGCATGCCCCGGAACAGGTACTCGTTCTGCTGCAGCGAGAGCTCGTCCACCTGCTGCGAAAAGACGCTGCGCCCGTCCAGGCCGCGCGGGTTGGTGCGCGGGTCGGGCTGGCCGATGCCCACGCCGGCGTGGTGCATGGTCTGGAAGGCCTGCCGGATCCACTGGCCGGTCCGGATGGGCAGCCGCGTGTACTCGCTCTGGGCGTAGACCGCCTGCAGCGCGGCCTGCAGCGCGGCCAGGTCGGACAGCGCCTGGTCGCGGGCCTGCTGGTAGGTGGCCGCCCGGGCCTGCACCCCATAGCACTGCACGACGCCCACCGGCGGGTCCAGGATGCCGGCGAACAGGGCCACCCAATCGAGCCGGTCCTGGTGCAGGCCGCGCAGGGCCTTGCGCATCTTTTCCAGCACGCCGATGTCTTCCCGCTGCTCGACGGGCAGGAACTCGAGCTGCACCAGCGGCACGACCTTGTGGTAATAGTAGTCGTGGCCGGCCTCGTGCTCGACCAGTTCCCAGTAATAGTGGTCCAGGTACTCGCCGTCATAGACCGCCTCGGTCCGCAGCACGTCGAGGTCGGGCGGGGTCAGCTCGTCGGCTGGCGCGGCCGTCCCCCGCACGTGCTGGACCAGACGTTGGAAATAGTCAGTGAATGGCAAGGCGGTAGCCAAGGTGTTTCCTCTCTGTGCTCATCAGTGGCGGCCGGCAGGGCCGCCAGGCTTGGTAGACCCTGTATCCAGCACTGTGGATACAGGGTCTGGTAGATGGGGTGGATACAGGGTACTAGGGCGGTGTCGGCCAAATTCCAGGTCATATTCGCCATCCCCCAATTTCTCTTTGGGTTATGGCCTCATGTGCGGCAGCTTGGGGCTGACCGGGTACCAGTCCTTCTGCTGCAGCGTGAGCGGCGTGGCCGTGTAGCCGCACTGCCCGGTCTGGGTGGCCCAGGCCGCCACCCGCTGGCTCACCGACCGGCGCACTTTGTTATTGGCGCAGACAACATACAGCGGGGCCGGGTCCGCCGCCAACGCATCCAGGTCCAACTGGTCCGCCACCCGGCAGGGCCGCAGGTAGACCAGCGAGCCGCCATCCCGGAAAGTCAACGGCTCGGCGACCGTCTCCTGGTAGCCGGCCTGGCGCAGCGCCGCCCGGCCCGCCAGCGCCAGGTAGACGCTGGTAGGGTCGGCGCAGTGGGGTTCCAGGCGGTCCCACACGCTGAGCGGCGCCTCGCAGCCGCTGAGTTCCGCGTACCGCGTCCGGCCGGGCGCGGTCAGCCGGACCAACTGGCCAGGCGAGCCGGTGATGGCCACGCCCCGCGGCCGGGCCGCCGTGACCCAGCCCCACTGCTGCGCGGCCCGCAGCGCCCGCTCCGGTACTTCGCCAGTGCTGGGCACACTTCGACTAACCAGCAAGTCGCGGACCCGCGGCCAGTAGACCAGTTCCGGCGCGCCGGCGCCCAGAATCTCGACCAGCCATTGGGCCCGCTCGGTCTCCAGATCGGTCGGTGGGGCCGGCTGGAGCATCAGGCCCGCCGGCAGCCGCAGCTTGGCCGTCCCACCTGGGGAGACCGTAACGCTCGCGGCCAGCGCCACCGGCTGGTCGCTGGCGTTGTACAGCGTCAGGGTCCGGCTCATGACACTTCCCCCCGGGTCCGGATGGCCCGAATCACCGTCTCCGCCCGGCGGAACGGCGCTTCCAGGCTCAACCGGTTGGCCAGCACCTTTTGCACGGCGTAAGAGCCAAAGGCGAACGGCACGGCAAACCAGGCTGCCCAGATGCCCAGCGTCTCAAAGATGCCCTTGTTCTGCGCCAGCACCCGCTGGGCCTCGTCTACCGAGCCCAGCGCCGCCGCCCAGTCGCGGGCGTCGATGGTGCTGACCACGCCCAGATACCAGCGAAACGCCAGCAGCAGCAGGGCGTAGCCCAGGATCAGGCCCTTGAGCCGCCACTGCACGGCCTCGCGCTCGGCCGGCAGCAGTGCCAACAGCAGCACCATCCCCAGCCACATGGCCGCGCCCAGCTCCGGCACCGGGGTCTGAAAGCCCAGGGCGGCCAGCACCCACAGCCCCAGCGCCAGGAGCGTGAGCACCTGGGTGACGTGCATCTCCACCCCCTGGACGCCGGTCGCGGCCCGGTCGGGCCGCAGGGCGCGCGAGTGGGCGTCTTGCTGGACCCAGCGGTCAAAGACCAGCAGCACCACCAGGCCCGCGGCCACCGCCGCCAGCAGCGGCAGGTGATCCTCCAGCCAGTAAACCACCCACAGCAGGCTGTTGACAGTGTAGAGGGCCTGGTCGATCAGCCCGGCCCCCAGTTGTGATAGATTCATCGGCTACTCCTCGGCTGGGCCTTCCTGGCCTTCATCGGCAG
>JAHJIN010000356.1 GCA_018823415.1 Chloroflexota bacterium
CCCGACCCCATCGACGGGACCATCTATGATTACGGCAAGGAACGCGCCTACAAGGACGCCGTTTATCTGACCGGAGCGCTGTTCATCGGCCGGCTCCGTGAAACCCTGGGCGACGAGCGGTTCTTCGCCTTTTTGCGCGACTATGCCGCCGCGTACCGGGGCCAGCTCGCCACGACAGACGACTTTATCGGCGTGCTGGGCCGCCATGCCACGCCGGAAGAAATCGACCCACTGCGCCGGGCCTTTTTCCGGTAAGGGCGCGATTCAATCGCGCCCTTGAGTCTGTGGCCTTTTCGAGTTGTATCATGTATCGTACGCGCGCGGCGTGCGTGCTGCTCATCATCCTTGCCAGCCTGGTCGTGACGGCCTGCCCTCCACCGACACGCACCATCGCCTTTACCTGGGACGGCGAGACGTTTCGCCGGCGAGAAACCCCGGGCGTGACGGCCCCGGCGCCGCAGGACGTGCAGCAGGCAGACCTGGACGGCGATGGCGCGTTAGAAACCGTGGAACTGCAATGGAACAAGCTGCGCCTGGTAGATGACGGTCAGACCGCCTGGCGCAGCGACCCGGCCTGGACCGTCACCCGCTTTGCCCTGACCGACATTGACAACGGTGGCGCGCCGGACATCTTTTTCACGGTCTGGAAGCCGGACGAGGCCGGCGCGCTCCGCTGCCACCCGTTTATCTATGGCTGGGACCGCGACGCCTGGCGGCCCCGCTGGTTCGGCAGCGCCGTGGCTGACCCCATCGCAGATTTTGTCGTGGGCGATGTGGACGGCGATGGCCGCAACGAGTTGGTGGTGCTGGAGGCTCGCTATGGCGATCCTGAAAAAGGCGACCATCTGTCTATCCCCCGTGAGGGTCGCTACGTGGCGGTCTGGCGATTCAACCAATGGTGGTTCCAGTTCCTCTGGCGCAGCGAGCCGGGCGCGTATTGGAACCTGGGCCTGAAGGACGTGACCGGTGACAACGTACCGGATATCGTAACGAATAGCAACCCATAGCCTGCAATCTGCCAGGAGGTGCCCCATGCGCGCGAAACCCTTGTCCCTCATGCTGTCGCTGACCCTGGTGGCGACCTTTGTGTTGAGCGGCTGTCAGCCCGGGCTGGCGCCCACGCCCACACCCACGACTAGACCACCAACGACGACGGCGCGCCCGGTGCCCACTGTCACCGTCACTCCCACCCCCATAGGCGGCCTGGTGGTGGACATGCCCTACCAGAACGCCGAAATGGGCCTAAGCCTGCGCTACCCCAAGGGCTGGTTCTATCAGGACGAGTTTGACACCGTTGTCTTTGCGGCGGACAAGGCCGACCTGGGCGGGAGCAGCTTTGTCGATGGCCGGGCCGTGGCGATACTGGCCGGCGAGGACATGACCCAGGCCGCCACACCCCAGGCTGCCTTGCAAGAGGTGGTCGATGGCTTGGACGTAGAGGCCGGCACCCTGGGCGAGGTGCAGGCGGCGACTCTGGACGACGAGCCGGGCGCCAGTGTCCTCATATCCGGCGCGCTATTCGGTGAGGACGCGCCCTACACGGTGTACCTGCTGGTGGCCTTTCACGACGGACTCACCTATGTGGTGCTGGCGCTCGCGCCAGAGGCCCGCTGGGCCGAAACCTGGCCGGCCTATCAGGAAATGCTCGACAGTTTCGTGTTCATCGCCCGGCCCATCACGCCCACACCCGAGCCCACCACGCGCCCGATCACGCCCACGCCTACGCCCACGGTGGTGGCCGGGCAGACCGGCGGCTTTGCGGCATACCAGCCGCTCACCGTCACCATCCCGGCTCAATACGCCGGCGCTGACTATGCCCTGCCGCTGGATCTGGCAACCGTGGCGGGCCTGAAAGACTATGCCTTTAGTCCCGACCAGGCCAAGCTGCTGGCAGACAATGGTTTTGTGGCCCGGGCCGGCGACTATAAGGAGTTCTTTGTCCTGTACGAGCAGGCCCGCTACGGCGACCGGCCGGTCTTGGTCACCACCGACTCGCTGCTCCACGTCTACCATCTCATGTTCGACAAGGTGCTGCGCACCGCCGAGGTGGACTATTTCAGCCAGGACCTGGCGGCGCTGGATCAGGCCATGTACCAGGCGTCGCTGGCCCAGGTGTCGGCCCTCAAGGGTACCGAGTGGGAACCGGCCGCACTGCGCAACGCCGGCTACTTTTGCGTGGCCCTGCGGCTCCTGGGAGCCAACCTCGCCCCGCCGGAGCCCATCAAGGACGCCGTGGAAGCAGAGTTGACCCTTATCGACAAGCACGAGGGCTGGGCCGTGTCGCCGCTGTGGGGCAACAAGTATAGGGAGGACTATAGCCAATACGTCCCGCGCGGTCACTATACCCGCAACGAAACCCTCCAGACCTACTTCAAGGCCATGATGTGGCACGGCCGACTCACCTTCCGGCAACTCTACGACGACGAGACGGCCAGCGCGATGCTCCTCTGCCTGGCCCTGCGCGACGCCAAGACCAGCGCCGGCACGCCGGCCCTCACCCTCTGGGAGCGCATCTATGACCCCACGGTCTTTTTCGTGGGCCGCTCCGATGACCTGGGCTACCACGAGTACTACCCGCTCCTGGAGGAGGTCTATGGCCCGGTGACCGGTCCCCAGTACCTCATGGACGAGGCCAAGTTCGCCCAGTTCAAAGCCGAGGCCAAGAAACTGGAAGGCCCCAAGATCAACTCGATGTTTGTCCTCATCACCGAGGACCGGGAAGAGGTCACCAAGGGGTTCCGCTTCATGGGGCAGCGGTTCGTGCTGGATGCCTATATCTTTCAGCAGCTCATCTGGCGCGAGGTGGGGGTCCAGGGGAACGAACGCTGGCTGCCCCGGGGCCTGGACGTGTTCGCCGCGTTGGGGTCCGCAGAGGCATACGGCATCCTCGAGGATATGGGCGAGACCAAATACGAGAACTATGACAAGCAGCTGGAAAAGGTGCGCGGCGAGATCGCCGGCCTGCCGGAGAGCGACTGGACCCAGAACCTCTACTGGAGCTGGCTCTACTGTCTGCGCCCCCTGGCCGATGCCAAAAGCGCCAGCTATCCGGCCTGGATGCGCACCACCGCCTGGACCCGCAAGGACCTGCACAGCGCCCTGGGGTCCTGGACCGAGCTCAAGCACGACACCATCCTCTACGCCAAGCAGGCGTATGCCGAATTGGGCGGCGCGCCCGAGCCAGAAAGCAAGCTCGTGGGCTGGGTGGAGCCGAATCCCCACGTCTTTGCCCGGCTGGCCGGCCTCACCCGCATGACCATCGACGGGCTGGATAGCCGGGGCCTGCTCAACGACGCGGACCGTGATGCCCTGGTGCAACTGGAGGGCATGGCCCGGCGCTGCCAGTCCATCGCGGAAAAAGAGTTGCGCGGCGAAGCAGTCTCGGAAGAAGAGGCCCAGTTCATGCGCTTCTACGGCGGGTCCCTGGAGCAGATCACGCTGGCCTCGGCCGACAAGCCGGCGGAAGCCGGTGGTCAGCCCTACCTGGATGAGAACTCGGCAGCCCTGGTGACGGATGTAGCCACCGACGGCCAGCACATGGTGGTGCTGGAAGAAGCCATCGGCCGCATCGACGAGGTATACGTGGTGGTGCGAAACCCCGGCGGCGCGTTTTATGTGTGCCAGGGCGGCATCTTCTCCTACTACGAGTTCACCTGGCCCATGAGCGACCGGCTCACGGATGAAAAGTGGCAGCAGATGCTGGCGGAGGGCAAGGCCCCCGAGCGGCCCGGGTGGATCGACAGCTTTTTTGCCGGCTCTGCCCCATAGCAGGTCGCATATCGCCATGAAATTGAAAGGCCCGGAGCTGTGAAACGCTCCGGGCCTTTGCTGATCCAACGCGGTTGTCTAGCTGGCGACGAGTCTACGGGAACAGCGGCCAGAACAGCGGCAGAACCAGCATGGTAACCACCAGGAGCGCAATGGTAAGCAACCAGCCCACGCGCGTGAAATCCAGGAACCGGTATCCGCCCGGCCCAAAGATCAGCACGTTAGCCTTGTGTCCCACCGGGGTGAGAAAGCTCGTGGCGGCACCGATGGCTGTGACCATGACAAAAGGCCGGGGATCGGCTCCCAGGCTCAGCGCCGTGTCGATGGCGATGGGCGCGATCAGGACCACCGCGGCCGCATTGGACATGGGCTGTGTGATCAGGGCCACCAGGAGATAGGTACCGGCCAACAGCGCCGGTGGACCCAGCCCGCCCAGGCCCCCCATGAGCAGATCGGCCAAAAAGCGCGCCGTGCCCGTGGTTTCCATCGCCATCCCCAGCGGCAACATCCCGGCGACGAGAAACACGGTACGCCAATCGATGCTTTGGTAGGCCTCGTCCATCGTCAGGCACCGGGTGAGAACCATCAAGACGGCTCCGATGACCATCGCCATCGAGATGTGCATGCCGGCCAGGATCGCCAAAACCAACACCAATGCCATTACTCCCACGGCAAGCGGTGCTTTGTTTCGTCGGCGCAACTCGAGCGACACTGGCTCCAGGACCAGGAATTGCTCCGCTTGCTGCAGCCATTGCAGGCGGTGGGGCAATCCCTGCAACAAAAGCACATCGCCAAACTCGAGCGGTATGTCATGCAAACGTTGGGCAATGATTTCACCCTGCCGCCAGATAGCCAGGACCGTGAATCCAAATCGATCTCGGAAGCGCGTTTCTCTCAGGCTCAGGCCCACCATGCGCGAGTATGGTGCCAGAGTGGCCTCTATGATGGAAGTATGCTCTGCAGCTAATCCCGTCAGCTCTTGGTGCCGTTCCGCCGGAGTGGTGAGCGCCAATTCTTGCTGGGCCCTCATGAGATTCTCTGCCGCGCCCTTGACGATCAGCAGATCCCCTGACTCGAGTTGCGTGTCACGGTGCAGAGAAACGTCTGCATCCCCGTTTCGAACGATGGTGATGACTGTCAGGTCATAGTCTGCGCCGAGGCGGGATTCGATGAGTGTTCTTCCCACGAGCTTGCTGTCCGGGGTGACTTGTACCTCGCCGACATACTCGCGCAGTTTATGGACCACCTTGTGATCGCTGGGCGATTCCCGAACTGGCAGCAGATGCCGGCCGATGAACACCATATACAGAATGCCCGTCCCCAGGATTGCCAACCCCACGGGGGTGAAATCAAAGAACCCAAATGTAGTCAGCCCGCGGTTAGCCAGGATACTGGCGGCCAGGATGTTGGCCGGCGTACCAATCTGGGTCAATTCGCCGCCGAGAAGCGAGGAGAAGGACAGGGGAATAAGCAGTCGCGAGGCCGGCACGCCGGTCCGTCGCGAGATGCCGATCACGGCCGGCAACAGCATGGCCGTGGCTCCCACGTTGTTCATAAAAGCCGACATGAAACCACAGGTCAGCATGATCACCGCGATCAGGCGGGGCTCGCTGGAACCTGCCACCCGGGTGATCCGGTCGCCCAAGATGTCGGCCACGCCGGTCTTGAACAGCGCGCCAGATACAATGTACACGGCCCACACGGTAATGACGGCCGGGTTGGCAAAACCCAGGAATGCCTCTTCAGGGCCAACCAGGCCGGTGAGCGCCAGTGTCAACAAGACCAGCAGCGCGACCACGTCCACGCGCAGTTTTTCGGTGGCGAACAGCAGGATCGCTCCACCCATGATGGCCAATGTCAACGCGATTTCGGGGGTCATTCACGTTGCTCCAGAGCATGCATGACTAGAAGCATGATTAGTATAGCCCAATCTCGAAACTAAGTCAATGCGGATCGAGTGGTGATTGCCCACATCTCACCACGGAGGCACGGAGTGCACGGAGAAGACCCAGAAAAACTCTTGTCTCTGTGGTGGAAAAATCGTCGACTGAAAGACACCCACCGTACTTGTGGGTAACTCGACAATGTTAGATTAGCTGATGTCCCGGCTTGACTTCTGCGCAAATCATGATACTATCCAGGCACATTCTGTACTGCGGTGGAGAGTATTCATGATTAGCCCAGCCGAGACTTCCGATGCGTTTGATGCGGCCCGCTGGGGCTTGCCCGATGTCGCCGTGGCCGACCTGGCGGATCGCCTCGTGCGCTTCTGGTCCCGCTTTCGTGGCTGTTTTCAGACCCAGACCCGCGATCCCAGCGGG
>JAHJIN010000357.1 GCA_018823415.1 Chloroflexota bacterium
GCTATCGGACGCGGCCCTCATCGACAAGATCCGGGAGGACACGGTCAAGTCCCACCGGCTCCTGGCCGAGCGTGGTTACAGCGCCGGCGGCCGGCCCCCGGTGGGCTACCAGGCCCAGCGGGTGCAGACCAGCACCCGGCCCAACGGCGAGCCGCGCTATAACACCATCTGGGTCCCGGACCAGGCCCGCGCCGCCGATGTGGCCGCCGCGTTCGAGATGCTCCTGCGCGGGGCCTCTTACCACGAGATTCACGAGTGCTATCACCTGACCAAGTCCGACAACGCGCTCAACGACTTCTTCCGCAACCCCGCCTACGCCGGCTGGCAGGTCTACGGCCGGCGCGCCCGGCGCTCGCGCGGCGAGCGACTGCCCCGCGACCAATGGACTATCAACAAAGAGGCCCACGAAGCCATCGTAGACCCCGAGCTGTGGGAACGGGCGCAAGACCTGCTCGACGAGCGGCGCCATCCCGGCCGGGGCATCCGGCGCAGCTACCTGTTATCCGGCCTGCTCGTCTGCGGGCTGTGCGGCGCGGCCATCACCGGCTCGCGCCAGGTCCGGCGCGCCAGTGGTCTGGAGTATTACTACTATCGTTGTTCATCCAAATACCTGCGCGGCTGGCATACCTGCGACCTGCCCAGCTTCCGCGTGGAGGCTCTGGACGAATCCGTGTTGGCCAATATCCGCACGGCCATCATGACCCCGGCGCGCATCCAGGAGTTGGTCGCCGCCGTCAACGAGCGCCTGGAAGCCGCCTCATCGCCAGCCCACGATCAGCGCGCGGCCCTGGTGCGCCAGCTGGCCGGGCTGGAGCAGCGCATTGCCAACATCCTGGATGCCATCGAGACCCTGGGCATCGGTGCCGGCGACGTGGCCATGCGCCTCCAGGACCTTACGGCGCGCAAAAAGCGCGTCGAGCTCGAGCTCGACGCGCTGACTCAACAACTGGCCCGCCTGCGCCCGCTGGAGGCGACGCCGGCGCAGATCCAGGCCCTCGTCGAGAGTTTCCAGACCACCATCACCTCGTCTCCCCTGTTCGAGCGCCAGGAGCTGCTGCGATCGTTTGTCCAGGAAATCAAAATCTGGCCGGATCGCGGCCAGATTTCGTACTTGCCCCCTATTGTTTCACCGGCCGCCACTGCGGCAGGCTTTCAGCGTTCAGCTAGGTGCCGAGGAGGGGACTCGAACCCCTACAGGCGCTATGCCCACTAGGCCCTCAACCTAGCGCGTCTGCCAGTTCCGCCACCTCGGCGCGGCGTTATTATACCGTGCCACCTTCGCTCTGTCAACGGCCCAGCGCCATTGCTGAGGGCATCAGTCAGATAGAAAAACCGGCGAGCCAGTTGGCCCGCCGGTTTTGGGTCTGGATGAGGTGTCCCGCTACATCGGTAATAGTGCCACCGCCGAGTTCTGCACCAGGTCGATGAATGGCCCTGGATACAGTCCGATGATCAGTGTACCCACCAGCGCGATGATGAGCGCGACCATGATGGGGGCGCCAATGACAATGGGTTTGATGGTCGCGGCCTGGTCTTCTGGGTTGGCTAGCGGCGTAAAGAACATGTAACGCACCACGTTGAAATAATAACCCACACTGATGACACTGTTCAGCACGCCCAGCAGCGCCAGGAGCAGAAACGGCCCGTGCATGGTCTGGACGGCCGATTTAAAGATGTAGAACTTGCCGATAAAGCCGGCTGTGGCCGGAAAGCCGGCCAGCGACAGGAAAAAGATCAACATTGGCACAGCCAGCCACGGCGCGCGTTTGACCAGCCCCGCATAGTCCTTGATCTCGTCCGAGCCGGTGGCATTGGAAAAGCCGATTACTGCCGCAAACAGTCCCAGGTTGGTAAACAGGTAGCCCAGCAAAAAGATGAGGATGGGCACATACCCATCGGCCTGGGCATTATAGGTGATGACGCCGATGAGCACATAACCGGCCTGGGCGATGGACGAGTACGCCAACATGCGCTTGATGTTCTTTTGGGGGATGGCTGACAGATTCCCCACAAACATGGTCGCCACGCAGATGCCCGAGAGCAGCGCCACCCAGTTGAGCATCAGATCGGGCAAGGCCACGGTAAGCACGCGCGTCAGCACGGCAAAGCCGGCTGCCTTGGGCGCCACCGATAGGAACGCCGTGATGGGTGTGGGCGCGCCTTCGTAGGCATCGGGCGACCACTGGTGAAAGGGCACCGCCGCGATCTTGAAGCCAAAGCCGGCCAGCAGCAGGATCAGCGGCACCACGGCCTCGAATCGCCCGGCCCCAACGTGCTGCCCGATGATGCTCAGGCTGGTGGACCCGCTCATGCCATAAAACAGGCTCATGCCATATAGCATCACGGCCGAGGCGACAGCGCCATAGAGAAAGTACTTGAGGCCGGCCTCGGTGGACTTGTCATCGTTTCGCAGAAATCCGGTCAGCATATACGAGCTCAGGCTCAGGAACTCGATGGCGACATAGATCATGATCAGATCGCTGGCCGCCGCCACCAGACAGATGGCCGTGGCGGCAAAGAGGAGCAGCGAATAGAACTCGCCGGGGGCCTTGATCTTGGCCGTCACATACTCCCAGGACATGAGCACCACGAGGATCGTCGCCAGGCAGGCCAGGAGGGCAAAGAACAGGGCGAACGGATCTACCGTTGCCATGCCGCCCAGCAGGGATGCCTGCGCGCCCTGCTCGCCGTTCCAGGGCAGCAACAGCCATAGCGTCCAGAGACCGGCCAGGATCGGCCCTATCAGCGCCAGCGCCCGCAACAATCCTTCGCTGATCCGCTGCCGCGAAACCAGTCCCAGGAGCATGATGACCAGGGCAAAAAAGCTCAAGACGAGTTCTGGTCCCAGGAGAACCAATATACTCTGCACGTCGATGTCCAAGGCACAACCTCCGACCGAGCAGGTTGCAATCTGCAATCTGCTGCTCTGCTACATCAGGCTCAGGAGATACTGGCTGCCAATGTTGATGGTGTACAGGATCAGGCTCGGCAACACGCCCAAGAGCACCATGAAAAAGAGCAGCGGGGCCAGGCTGATCACCTCGCGCCGGTTCATGTCTGTCAGGTGCTCATATAGCGACTCGTCCTTGGGGGTGCCCAGCAACAGCCGCTGGATGGTCCACAGGATATACGCGGCGCCAATGACCAAACCCGTGGTACATAACGCCGCGATCCACCACCAGGTGGAAAAAGCGCCGCGGAACACCAGAAACTCGCTGTTGAATCCGGCCAGCCCCGGCAACCCCAGCGACGCGAACATGGCCATGGTCAGCACGCCGGCATAGAGGGGAACCCGCGCCCCCAACCCGCCATAGCGCGCCAGGTCGCGGCTGTGCGTCCGTTCATAGATCACGCCCACCAGAAGGAACAAGGCGCCGGTGATAATCCCGTGGTTGAACATCTGGAACACCGCGCCGTTGATGGCGATGGCGCGGTCGTCCAGGCTGGCGGTGGTGGCCATCGCCGCCGCGATGCCTAGCATCACATAGCCCAGGTGGTTCACCGACGAGTAGGCAATGAGCTTTTTCAGGTCCCACTGGGCCATAGCCACCAACGCGCCGTAGGCGATGCTGATAAAGGCCAGGATGCCGATGAGCAATGCAAAGTCTTTGCACGCACCGGGGAACGTAGGCATGATGATCCGCAAAAAGCCATAGCAGCCCATTTTTAGCAGAATGCCGGCCAGGATCACACTGCCAGCCGTGGGCGCTTCCACGTGGGCGTCGGGCAACCAGGTGTGGAACGGCCACACCGGCACCTTGATGGCGAACCCCAGGAAGAACCCAAAGAACACCAGGTTCCGCAGCACTTCCACGTCTGCAAAGGGCCGGGTGGCGGCAATCCGCAACATATCAAAGTCCGTGGCCCCGGCGCGGAAATAGATGGCGAGAATAGCCAGCAACATCGCCACGCTACCCACCAGCGTATACAAAAAGAACTTGATGGCTGCGTATTCGCGGCGCTCGCCGCCCCACACCCCGATGAGAAAGAACATGGGCACCAGGCTGATTTCCCAGAACACGTAAAACAGGAAATAGTCCAGGCTGGTGAACACGCCCATCATGCCCATCTCGAGCAGCAGAAAGAAGACAAAGAACTCTTTGACTCGATCCTTGATGTTGAACGAATAGAGGACCGAGATGGCGGTGAGCAGACCGGTGAGAAAGATCATGGGCATACTGATCCCATCCACGCCAAAGTGCAGGTTGGCATTGATATAGGGGATCCATTGCCGATTGATCTCGAATTGCATGCCGGGCTTGCTCTGGTCAAAGTTGAACCACAACCAGGTGCTCAGAGCCAGCACCACCAAGCTCACCCCCAACGACCACCACCGGATCCAATCCGGCTTGTCGCGAGGGATGAACAGGATCATGACGGCCCCCAGGAGCGGCAAAAGGTTGATCCAGACCAATGGATGGGTAACGAGTTCCATTCAATCCTCCCGTTTTCGGGTTTCGAACTCCGAGTTCCAGCTACCGATACAGCACATAGATGAAATAACCGGCCAGGAACAGCAGCCCGGTCAGCGCAATGAGGGCATAGTTCTGGACCTTGCCGGTTTGCAGCACGCGCAGCACATCGCCGGTGTATGCCGCCAATGCGCCCAGGGCGTTCACCAGGCCGTCCACGATGTTGATGTCGAACCAGCGCAGGCCCCGGGCGACAGCCCAGGTGCCCCGGCCGACCGCGTTTACCGTCCAGTCGATGACGTTCTTGTCGAACCAGGCCAGGGCCTTGGTCAGGTCGATGGTACGGTCGATAAAGATCACCTTGTACAGTTCGTCAAAGTAGTACTTGTTCCGCAGCACCGTATAGACCGGCCCCAACCAGCGCGAGAGTGGGTCCGGCTCGCCGGCCTGGAGCGGCCGCCGAATATAGATGAACCAGCCCAGTCCGATGCCGGCTACAGCGATGAGCATCGAAAGGCCCATGAACCATAGTTCAGCAGGTATGGCGTGTCCGGTTGGCTCAAGGAATTTGCCGAACAAGTGCCCCGGCTCTCCGCCCAAAAGTTCCGCCGGGAATCCCACGGCCAGGCCCAGGATCGCGGCAAAGACGGCCAACACCACCAGTGGCACCCACATCACCGGCGGGCTTTCGTGGGCATGGATGCTATGGTCGCGGGGGTGATCGCCCAAGAAGGTGAGGCCCACCTGGCGCGTCATGTAAAAGGCCGTAAGGAACGCCGCCACTGCGCCCAACGCATAGGCCAAGGTGTGCGCGCCCAGGGCGTGGTGCAGGATCTCGTCCTTGCTCCAGAACCCGGCAAAGGGAAAGATCCCGGCCAGGGCCGCCGTGCCGACCATGAACGTCCAGAAGGTGATGGGCATTTTCTTGCGCAGGCCACCCATCTTCATCATGTCCTGCTCGCCGCCGCAGCCGTGGATCACCGAGCCCGAGCCCAGGAACAGCAGGGCCTTGAAAAAGGCGTGGGTCATCAGGTGGAACACCGCGGCCACCAGCGCCCCCACGCCCAGGCCCATGATCATATAGCCAAGCTGGCTGATGGTGGAATATGCCAGCACACGCTTGATGTCATCCTGGGCCACGGCGATGGTGGCGGCAAAGATGGCCGTAAACGCGCCGATGAGGGCCACCACCTGCATGGCGTCGGTCAGGCCGGCGTGACCGTGGGCCGGGTCCAAGCCGGCCGAGAACAGCGGGAACATGCGCGCTACCAGGTAGACGCCGGCGGCCACCATTGTGGCGGCGTGGATGAGGGCCGAGACCGGCGTGGGACCTTCCATCGCGTCCGGCAACCACACATGGAGCGGGAACTGGGCGCTCTTGCCCATGGCCCCGCAAAAGACCAGCAGCGCGGCGATGGTTACCAGCATGGGGTTCTCGTGGACCAGCGCTTGCACGGCAGGAAAGAGGTGATGAAAGTCCAGGTAGCCAGTCTGAACGAACAGGAGCAACAAGCCCAGGTACAGCCCCACATCGCCGATGCGCGTGGTGATGAACGCCTTCATGCCGGCGTCGGCGGCGCTTTTCTTCTCGAACCAGAACCCGATGAGGAAATATGAGCAGAGGCCCACCAGCTCCCAGGCGATGAACAGGAGCAGCAGGTTGTCGGCAATGACCAGCAGGAGCATGGCCGTGGCAAAGAGGGCCAGGAAGGCAAAGAACCGGCTAAAGCGCGGGTCGCCGTGCATATAGCCCCGCGAGTAGACAAAGATGTTCAGGCCCACCACCGTGACCACAAAGAGCATCACGGCCGTCAGCGGGTCTACCTGGAACCCGATGTTCAGAACCCCATCGCCCATCGGCATCCAGCCCTGGGCGCCGAGCAGCAAGGGAAAGTTGACCCGATGAGGTTCTTCGACCAGATGCTCCCATCCACCGGGGTACGTGATGACTCCCGCCAGCACCAGCAGGCTCAGGATCATGGATAGGGTCATGGCCCCAATGACCAGGTACGAACTCGCGTCCTTGTTGCGCCGCACGCCAAAGGCAATGAGCACAAAGGCGATGAGCGGGAACACCGGGATGAGCCAGACGTAATCAAAGACTGCTTGCATATAGCTACCTCTTTACCAGCCTACCCTTGCAGCAAATCGACCTCATCGGCAAAGATGGTCTCGCGGCGGCGATAGAGCGAGATGACCAGCGCTAACCCCACCACGGCTTCGGCCGCGGCGATGGCGATGATAAACAGCACAAAGACCTGGCCGGTGAGCTGCTGCGGCGTGATGTAGCGCCAGAAGGCGACGAGGTTAATGTTCACGGCGTTGAGCATCAGTTCTACGCCCATGAGGATGCCGATAGCATTGCGCCGGGATAGAGCCGCATAGATGCCGATGCAAAACAGGGCGGCCGCCAGCAGCAAATACCAGTTCAGGGGGATCGTGGTTGCCACGTTGTCCATGCTTATTCCTCCGCCGGGTCCAGGTCTCGACCCACAAATACCGCGCCCACCAGGATCGCCAGCAAGATCACGCCCAGCACTTCAAAGGGCAGCATGTATGGTCCCATGAGCGCCTTGCCCAACTCGGTGATGGGGTCTGCGAGCGGGTTGGCCGGGGATAGCGTCCAGGCCACCGGCTGCGTGGGGGTCAGGCCCAGGGGGGAGACGCTCAAGGTAAAGAACGGCATGAACAGGGGCAGCAACAAGAGCACGAAAAAGACCACCACCGCCACCAGCGCCCACCACCGCTGCTGGTTGCCGGCCGAGGCGTGTTCCGCTTCCAGCTTGTGGGGGGTGAGCATCACCGCAAACAGGATCAGCACAGCAATATCGGCCACATAGACCATCACCTGCACACCGGCGATGAATTCAGCTTCCAGCAGGATATACAGCCCGGCCACGCCCATAAAGCTCAATACCAGGAACAGCGCGCTGTGGAATATCTTGCGCACCAACACCACGCCCAATGCCCCGCCCAGCGTGATGGCAGCCATGACGAAAAAGGACAGGTTCATCAGGATCGCATTGACGGTCTCGTTCACGAGGTGGCCTCCTTCTCCTTGGCCGCCGGCATGGGATCGTGGGGATGGGTACGCGCGTACTCGTCGGCCGGGAACAAGAGTTGATCCTTGTTCCAGATGAGGGATGGTCGATTGTATGTAGCCATCTCGAATACCTGGCTCATGCGCAGGGCGTAAAAGTTGCACGCCTCCACGCAGAGTTTGCAATACATGCACAGTCCCAGATCGATGTTGAAGCGGTTGACCACACGCTTGCGGTCCTCGGCGCGCTCTGTCTCGATGGCGATGATGCCCTGGGGGCAGGCCCGGGCGCAGGCCAGACAGCCCACGCAACGGGGCACGTTGGCATTGGTCTCCGGGTCTATATCATAGAGCCACACGTGACGGCCCCGGAAGCGCTCCGGGATCTCTTGCCGCTCTTCTGGATACTGCACCGTAAAAGGGCCACGGATGTAGGTCTGCACCATCTCCGAGAGGACTACTCTGAGGCCCTTGATTACACCGATGCCGGGAATGTTCATCCGCTCATACTCCCAATGAATCGACGACTGGTGGCACTTATGCCCACCCCATTTCCTGCAATACTACTATGCCCACGCCAGTCACCAGGATCAGCGCCAGGGCGATGGGCAAAAGTCGCTTCCACGAGAACGCCATCAACTGGTCGATGCGGAGCCGGGGCAGTGTGGCCCGGAACCACATGAATACAAAGAACAGGGCATAGACCTTGAACAGGAAATAGAATACCGAGAGGATCGGGATCGTGTCCACGAACGGTCCCTGCCAGCCGCCCAGGAACAGCGTTGTGGCCAGGGTGGCGACGGTCATTAGCCCAAAGTACTCGGAGAGGAAGAACATGCCAAACTTTAATCCACTGTATTCGATGTAGAACCCGGCCACGATCTCAGAGTCAGCCTCTGGGATGTCAAAGGGGGCGCGCTTGGCCATGGCCACGCCGCTGATAAAGAACACCACAAAGCAGGCCAGCCGGATCAAGAAGGAGAATGTCCACCAGGCCGGCGAGTGTGTGCCCCAGGACTGGTCTTCTACGATGACGTTGAGGGCCATGGATCCACTGAGCATGATGGCCGGGATGGCCGCCAGCACCAGGGGCACCTCATAACCCACCATCTGGGCCGCCGTGCGAAACCCGCCCAGTACTGCGTACTTGTTGCGGGAGCCCCAGCCGGCCATGAGCATGCTGACGGTGGTGAAACCGGATAGCGCGATAATATACAGTACCCCGATGTTCAGGTCCACTCCCTGCATCCCTTTGCCAAAGGGGATCACGGCAAAGGCCAGCAGGCCGGGAAAAGGCACCAGGACCGCGGCAAAAAGGTGTGCCCAATAGTCAGCGCCGGCCGGGACAATGTCTTCTTTGATGAGCATCTTGATCATGTCGGCAAAGGGCTGGATGAGGCCAAAGGGTCCCACGCGGTTGGGACCGTAGCGGTCTTGCATCCGGCCAATGACCTTGCGCTCAGTCAGGGTCATGTATAGCGTGTTCACCAGCAGGTACACAAAGATGACCACGACCACGGCCAAGTTCATGATCAGGCCCACCAGCCAGAATCCATCAGACCCCGGCGGCAGGAGCGCCTTTAGAACGTTGTCCTGAAAAAAGTACGACAGGTTCACCAAGGGGTTCAGGATGAAATTAATGATCGCGTTGACATCCATATCCTTACCTCTGGTAGATTGGTAGATGGGCAATCCCCCGATCTACCAAATTACCGATCTGCCAGTTTACCGATCCACTTCTCCCATGACATTGTCCAGGCTGCCCAGGATGGCCATGAGGTCCGCTACCTTGTGGCCGCGCGAGATCAGGGGTACGATGGTCAAATTGACAAACGTGGCTGATCGCGCGTGCCAGCGGTAGGGGCTGACCGAGCCGTCGCCCACCAGGTACCAGCCGAATTCGCCCTTGGGTCCCTCGATGGCGTGGTAGGCGTCGCCCTCTGGCGGGCGGATGGCCCGAGACACTTTGCTCTGTACCGACCCTTCCGGTACATCCTTGAGGGCCTGTTCCAAGATGCGCACGCTCTGGCGAGCCTCTTGCATGCGGACCATATAACGATCGTAGCAGTCGCAGCCATCCAGCACGGCCACGTCAAAGTCAAAGCGGTCATAGATGGAATACGGATGGGCCTTGCGCACGTCATAGGCCACACCGGAGGCGCGCAGGTTGGGGCCGGTGACGCCAGCGTTCACCGCCACATCTGGTGGCAGCACGCCGATGCCCCTGCCCCGCGCGATAAAGATCTCGTTGGTGGAGAGCAGTTCGTCCATCTCATCGATAAACGCCGGCAGGCCGGCCACCACCTGGCGACATTGCTCCAACCAGCCGTTCGGCAGATCCTCCGCCACCCCGCCAAAGCGGACATAGTTGCAGGTCATGCGGGAGCCCGAGGCGGCCTCGAACAGGTCCAGGATCTTTTCCCGCTCTCGTAGGCAATAGAGCACCGGCGTGAAATAGCAGCCCAGGTCGTTCAAATAGAACCCAATGCAGACAAAGTGGTTGACCACGCGTGTCAGTTCGGCCATGATGACCCGGATGTACTCGGCTCGCTCCGGCACCTGGATGTCGGCGAGCTTTTCCACAGCCAGGCAATATGCCAGATTGTTGCTCATGGAACAGATGTAATCCATGCGGTCGGTGAGGGGGATGCTCTGAAGGTAGGTGCGACCCTCGGCCAGCTTTTCCACCCCGCGATGCAAATAGCCCAGCACCAGGTCCACGTCCACGATGGTCTCGCCGTCCAGTGTGACCATCATGCGAAAGACGCCGTGGGTGGAGGGGTGTTGGGGACCAAAGTTAAGGATAAATTCTTCCGTTTTGAGCATGGCTTAGTCTCTCACTTTTATTGTCTGGTCACACGTTCAACACTTGCTCTTGTCCTGGCGGCTCTGAGTACGGGATGCTGGTGTTGTAACGAAAGTCCTTGCGCAGTGGATAGCCGGGGAACTGTTCCCAGAGAAACAGCCGCTTGAGGTTGGGATGTCCCTCAAAGTGGATGCCGAAAAAGTCGTACACCTCGCGCTCTTGCAGGCGGGCGCTCTGCCACACGCCGGTCAGGGAAGGCACCACCGGGTTCTGGCGATTCACACGCACCTTGATCACCAGCCGGTGGCCCGGGATCTTGATGGAGCGCAGGTGATAGACCGTTTCGAAATGGTCCTCATAGTCCACGGCCGTCACGCTCACCAGCAGATCCATGTCCAGGCCCGGTGAATCCTTGAGATAGGCACCCACTTCGGGCAAACGCTCGCCGGCCAGACGCACCACCGGCCAATCGCCAACCACGGCCTCTCGGATCGCGTCGCCAAACTGGAGTTTCAGTTGTTCGATCAATTGGGCTGCGTCCACGCCTACCTCCTGCGCTTGTCCGTGGCTACCACGCGGTCCACCTCGCCGCCAAAACCATACCAGGGCACATCCAGGATGGATTGTTTCTTGATCTTGTCCTGGAGCTGCATCACCCCATAGATGAGGGCCTCTGGGCGCGGGGGGCAGCCGGGGATATAGACATCCACCGGCAAATACAGGTCAATGCCCGGCACTACGGAATAGGAACCGGCGAACGGCCCACCCGAAATGGCGCAACTGCCCATCGCGATGACATACTTGGGTTCGGCCATCTGGTTATAGATGCGTAATACCTGGGGCAGCATCTTTTCCGTCACCGTGCCGGCCACGTACATCAGGTCTGCCTGGCGCGGTGAGGCACGCATGATCTCGATGCCAAAGCGCGAGGCGTCGTTGCGTGAGGCCACGGCGCAGATCATTTCGATGGCGCAGCAGGCCAGGCCAAACATCACCGGCCACATCGACCAGCGCCGGCTCCAGTTGTAGAAAGGATCGGCGACCTTGGCGACTGTGGTGAGGAATACGTTGTGCCTGATCTCGTCAGGGATCTCGTCGGCCGGCGTTGGGGCCAACTTCCGTCGTATGGCCTCAGTGCGTTCTTTTATGGTCAACGCCACCTTGGGCGTCTCAACTCGTTCATCAGTCATAGGTTCTCTCCAACTCTGAACACACGCAACTACTACCACGCGTCAGGCGCGCAAGGCTGCCACCCATGCTGCCCATAGAGCGGATTGCCCCTGGGGGAGGGCACTATGCCGCCCCGGTCTACACCCAACGCAACGCGCCCTTTTTCCAGGCGTAGGCTAAACCAGCGATGAGCAAACCCAAGAAAATAAACATCTCCACCAGCGCGTATAGGCCCAATTGCTTGATGGAGACAGCCCAGGGGAAGAGAAAAACGGCCTCGACATCGAAGAGAATAAAGACCAGGGCATACAGGTAGTACTGGACCCTGAACTGTACCCAGGTCTCTCCGATGGTTTCGAGGCCGCATTCGTAGGTGGCTTGCTTAACGGGGTTTGGTTTTCTGGGCCGGAGTATCTTGGCCACGATAAAACCGGCAAAGGGGAAAATCAGCGCAATAACGGCAAACAGGGCGATGAAAGCGTATTTCTCCAACAACGCGCTCTCCTCCTCCACTCGTATGGTAAAGCACGAGCGTGGCGTATTATAGCATATTTCCCCACGAATTCAAGTACGGAGAATATGGTTGTGAAACCAGGTACAAATCATCTGGCGAACAAAGCACGAGCCCCTGCATCACGAGCACAGGCGTTGTGCAAGGCTTGGGATCAGCAATTGCGCAGGATCTCTGCGGCCACTTTGACCCGGTCTGTGGGCACATAGATGCGGTGCGGCGCAGTCATGCCCAGATGGGCATCTTCTTCTATCGGCTTGATCTTGGCCGGGATCCACTGGTTCTCTAGCAACTCTACCCACATCTCGGCTATGACTTTGTTAGGGGCTGTTCGGATGTGTATCCACATGGCTATTTCTCCTTGCATCAGATGTTCATAGTCGGGCAGAGCCGGGCGGAGCGTTGCTCCGTTTCGCTCCGGTGCTCGCTATATGCCTTACTTGCTTTGTTTCTTTGTCGGTTTGCGCTGCTCGGCACGGCCCAGTTCGTTCTCATTGACCCGTTCTACACGCACTGCACAGTACTTGAGGTCTGGCATGCGCGTGGTGGGGTCTGGGGAGCGGCCGGTGAGCAGGTTCACCGCGCTTTCCGAATAGTGGAACGACATGAACACCAGCCCCGGCGGTGAGTGATCGGTGGTCTTGGCCCGGATGAGCACGTTGCCACGCCGTGAGGTCACTCGCACTGTGTCCCCATCCGCAATGCTCAGAGCCGCGGCATCGTCGGGATGGATCTCGATGAATCCCTCCGGGCGGATCTTGACCAGGCCCATGCTGCGCATGGTCATGCGCCCGGTGTGATAGTGGAACAGGATGCGCCCGGTGGTCAGGATCAGCGGGTATTCTTTGTCGGCCTGCTCCAATGGCGGCGCATAATCCACCGCAACAAGTTGTCCTTTGTCCTGGTCAAAACCTTCCGTGTACAGGATCTCGGTGCCGGGATGATTCAGGTGGGGGCAGGGCCATTGCAGACCCTCGCTCTCCAGCCGGTCGTAGGTAATGCCACCATATTGGGGCACCAGGCGGTTGATCTCGCTCATGATGGCGGCGGGGTGCGTATAATCCCAGCCAGAAAAATCCAGTTGGGTCGGCAGTTTGGGACGAGCCACGGTCTCCCGGCGCAGGCGGGGGTGCTGCGCCAGGGCACTGAGGATCTGCCAATCGGTCCGGGCCTCTCCAGGCGCAGGGACGGCGGCACGCACACGCTGTACCCGGCGCTCGGTGTTGGTAAAGGTGCCGTCCGTTTCCGCAAAGCTGGCGGCTGGCAGCACCACGTCGGCCAACTGCGCCGTTTCGGAGTAAAAGATGTCCTGGACCACCAGGAATTCCAGCGATTCCAGGCTCTCGCGCACGTGGGTCAGGTCCGGGGCCGAGAGCATGGGGTTGGCTCCAATGATATAGAGAGCCTTGAGATTGCGTTCCTTGGCCTCTTCCAACATCTCGAGTAGGTTCAGCCCTGGTTTGGTCGGCAGCGGAACCCCCCAGGCATCCTCGAATTTTTGACGCATTGCCAGATCGGCCGGCGACTGATAGCCGGGCAACTGGTTCGGCAGGGCGCCCATGTCGCACGCGCCCTGCACGTTGTTCTGGCCGGCGAGTGGGCACAGGCCGGCCCCCTCGCGGCCCAGACTGCCGGTGACCAGGGCCAGGTCTGCCAGGGCTTGCACGGCCTCGTTGGCGTGATAGTTGTGCGTGAGGCCGGTCCCATAGAGGATGCAGGTGCCATCGGTGTCGCCATGGGTGCCTACCTCGGCCAGGGGACCATAGTAGACCGGGGGCATCATATAGCGCTCGTCACGACCGCCGGTGGCGATGAGTCGTGCGGCCATGACCATGTCCTCGGCCGGCACACCGGTGATCTCGGCGGCCTTTTCCACCGGATACTGTTGCAGAGCCATAGCCAGCGGATAAAAGCCGCTGCACCGCTCGCCCACAAACTGGGCATCCCACAGTTCCTCGTCCAGAATCACGCGCAGCAGGCCGTTGATGAGGGCCACATCGGTTCCCGGGTTCAGCCGCAACCAGATGTGGGCAAAGCGACACAGGTCGATCTCGCGCGGGTTCGCCACGATGAGCTTGGCCCCTTTTTGTACCGCCCACTTGATGCGCAGGGCCACAATGGGGTGTGTCTCGGTGGTGTTGGAGCCGATGACGAAAATGCAGCCCGCCTTTTCGACTTGTTGGATAGAAGTGGTCATGGCTGCCGAGCCAAAGGCCCGAGTCAGAGCCTCCAGGGTGGGGGTGTGGCACAGTTGCGCGCATTGGTCCACGCTGTTGGTGCCAATAACCGCCCGGGCAAACTTTTGCGAGAGATAGATCTCTTCGTTGGTGCACTTGGCTGAAGTGACGATGCCAATGGCCTCGGGGCCATGCTTGGCGCGAATGTCCGCCAGGCGGCTGGCTACCAGGTTCAGGGCCTCGTCCCACTTGGCTTTGCGGGGAGCGCCAGAGGGGCGCCGAATGAGCGGGGTGGTGAGCCGGGCGCTGGACTGGATGAAATCGTAGGCAAAGTGGCCCTTGACGCAGAGATTGTCCCGGTTCACCGGGTTCTGCGGGTCGCGTGTGGAAATGCCCACGATCTGCGTGCCCAACAGATCAATGCGAATGTTGCAGCCCACACCGCAATAGGTACAGATGGTGGGAACCGTATGGTCTGGATAGCCCACGTACTTGTTGACCCGCTCCATGAGGGCTCCGGTGGGGCAGACGGTCACGCACTGCCCGCAGAACTCGCAGTTGGTGTCCTTCATCTCGTCTTCAAAGGGCGTCGTAATCGTCATGCTCTTGCCCCGGTAGGCGAACTCGATGGCCCCCACGCCACGGATCTCGACACAGGCGCGCACGCAGCGACCGCACGAGATGCACTTGCTCCAGTCGCGCTCGATAAAGGGGTTGGTGCGTTCTAGCGGGAATTCCTTGCGCACGCCGTAGAAGCGCTGCTGGTATACTCCCACATAGTCGCAGACTTCTTGGAGTTCGCAGCGTTCGTTTTTGGCGCAGATCACGCAGCGGTCCGTGACTACCGGGTCGCGTTGGCAGGCGCTAAAGGGCGGGCAGCGCACGGGCCGTGGGCAGGTGAGGCAACGAGCCGGGTGATCCGACAGGAGGAGTTCCAGCACATCCCGACGCCGTTGGATCACCTTTGGCGTGTTGGTCCATACGACCATGCCTTCGCGAACCGGCTCGGTGCAAGAAGTAGGCAATTTGCCCTTTTTGCGATAGCCTTCGATCTCGACCAAGCATAAGCGACAGCCGGCGTAGGGGCGCAGGCGCTCCAGGTAGCACAGGTGGGGGATGTAGATGCCGTTGGTCAGGGCCGCCTCCAGGACGGTGCTGTCCTCTGGGGTTTCTACTCTTTTGCCGTCAATGGTGAGCGTTACAGTTGCCATCCTTCTTCCCCTGCGAATGTACGAATGGCGCTTGTGCCCCATTCGTCTATCCGTCCATTCGTCTATTCTACTGTGACCGCCCCGAACTTGCAGGCGTCCACACAGGCCCCGCATTTGATGCAGGTTTCCTGGGTGATGGTGTGGGGCTGTTTCTTTTCCCCGTGGGCAGCCCCGGTGGGGCAGGCCCGGGTGCAGGCGGTGCAGCCGGTGCACAGCTCGGGATTGATGCGATAGCGGATCAAGGCCTTGCAAACCCCGGCCGGGCAGCGCCGCTCTAGGATATGGGCCTCGTATTCGTCGCGAAAGTACCGGATGGTGGATAGGACGGGATTGGGCACCGTCTGGCCCAGGCCACACAGGGTGGTCTCCTTCATCAGGTTTCCGATGGCCTCTAGCGCTTCAATGTCGCTCATCTTGCCCTGGCCGGCGCAGATGCGCTCCAGGATCTCGCGCAGGCGTTGGGTGCCCAGGCGGCAGGTGCTGCACTTGCCGCAGCTTTCGTTCTCGTTAAAGGCGGTGAAAAATCGGGCCACATCCACCATGCAGGTGCCACTATCCATCACCACCAGGCCGCCGCTGCCCATCATGCTTCCCACGGCCGTCAGGCTGTCAAAGTCCAGTTGCAGGTCCAGGTGTGGAGTAAAGACGCAGCCGCCGCTGGGGCCGCCGGTCTGGGCGGCCTTGAAAGGTTTGTCGCCAATGATGCCGCCGCCGATATCAAAGATCAACTCGCCCAGGGTGATGCCCATGGGTACTTCTACCAGGCCGGTATTCTTGACCTTGCCGGTGAGAGCAAAGGTCTTGGTGCCCTTGCTGTTCTCCGTGCCGATGCTGGCAAACCAGTCGGCACCGCGCTCGATGATCAAGGGGACGTTGGCCAGTGTCTCCACGTTGTTGAGCACCGTGGGCTTGCCCCATAGTCCGCTGATGGCCGATTGAGGGGGGCGGCTGCGGGGCATTCCTCTCCGGCCCTCGATGGAAGCCATGAGGGCCGTGGATTCACCGCAGACAAAGGCCCCAGCGCCCTTTTTGATACGCAGGTCAAAGGAGAACCCTGAGCCCAGGATATTCTCCCCCAGGTAGCCGCGCTCCTGGGATTGGGCCATGGCGATCTCCAGCCGGTGTATGGCCAGAGGATACTCGGCGCGGACGTAAATGTAGCCGCGCGACGCGCCAATGGCATAGGCGGCGATGGTCATGCCTTCCAGAAAGAGGTGCGGGTTTCCTTCCAGCAGACTGCGGTTCATAAACGCCCCGGGGTCACCCTCGTCGCCGTTGGCCAGGAGGAATTTGGGCTGGCCCGGCGCATTGCGCGAGGCTTCCCACTTGCGGCCGGTGGGGAACCCGGCCCCGCCCCGACCGCGCAGGCCAGAACGTTTGACTTCCTCCAGCACATCTTCCGGCTTCATCCAGTGGAGAGCCTTCTGGAGCGCCAGGTAGCCGCCTATGGCAATATATTCGTCAATGCTCTCCGGGTCAATGTGACCGTTCTGGCGCAACACCACTCGCGTCTGTCGCTTGTAGAACTCGATGTCGCGGTAGTGCGGCAGGGGCTGGTTGGTCTTGGGGTCGTGGTAGAGCAGGTGCTCTGGCGATGTGTTGGCTGCTAGCTCGGAGACCAGCTCGGCCGCGTCGTCAGGCTTGACCCGGATAAACATGAGGCCATCTGGTTCCACGGTGACAATGGGTCCCAACTCGCAGAGGCCGTGACAGCCGGTGCGCTTTACCGGCAGATTCATACCCTGGGCTGCCATTTCCTGTTCCAGGGCTTCTTGCAAGGCAAGGGCTCGGGAGGACTCGCAGCCCGTGCCACGGCAAACCATGACCCTTCGTTGCTCGTTCATGCTTCACCTCCCGCGGGCTCGGCGGATTCGGCGGCTCGAATTTTCTTGAGCAGCCGTCGGGTCTTGGCGATGGTCATGTTGCCGTGGGTTTCACCGTCCACCACCATGGTGGGGGCCAGGCCACAGGCTCCCACGCAAGCCACCGTCTCCAGGGTGAATAGGCCATCCGGCGTTGTCTCACCGCTGGGGATCCCCAGATCGTTTTCCAGTACTATGTGGATCTGGGGGCTGCCGCGCACGTGGCACGCGGTCCCCACGCAGAGATGCACCACGTGCTTGCCCAGAGGTTCGAAGCGGAACTGGGAATAGAACGAGGCCACGGCATAGACCTGGGCTGGCGACAGGCGCAGGGCCTCGGCGATATGATAGATAGCCTCGCGAGGCAGGTAGCCGTAGGCGGCCTGGGTATCCTGGAGCACCGGGATCAAGGCCCCTTCTTCCCGTTCGTGGCGATGCAGGATCTCGTATAGAGCGCTGAAATCCTGCTCCTCAGCTGCTGCTAACGCATTCATGATTCTCCTCGCGGATAACGTGATACGTGTTACGTGCTGCGTGATGCGAAACACGAATCATGCACCACGACTACTGGGCTATCGGACCCTGCGACTACCTCACAGATCCAATTGTCCGTACAGGGCCGTGAGATCAAAGTGTTGCTCCAGCAATTGCTGGAACTTGGTCACCTTTTTTTCCTGGTGGAAGCGGCTCTTGCCAAAGATGCGCTCGACGCGCTCTACCGCGGTCAATGTATCTTCCTGGGTTTGGATCAGTGGCACGCCCAAATCTTCGGCCTGGGCCAGGATCAGCGGGCTGGGAGGAATGCCGCCGGTGAGGACGATGCAGCGCGTGGATGTTTGCAGGGCAGCCAGTTGGATGTCGGGCCGGTCACCGCCGGTGAAAACCACCTTGTTAGGTCGACGTCGGAAATAATCCAGGGCGGCATCCAACGCCATGGCACCCACCATCATGTTCTCCACCAGTTCGTCACCTTGCTCCGGGTTGTTCATGATCTCGCCATTCAAGGCCTCGGCGATCTCGGCCACGCTGATGGAGAGGAGAACCCGCTCCAGGGGCAAGACGCCAAAGACCCGCATGCCTTGGTTCTGCACAAAGGGCACCACCTCGTTCTGGTACCATTCCAGCCGGCCCCGGGGCACCGCATTGAACACCACGCCAATGAGATTGTCGCCAATAACCGAGCGGATCATGAACGGCACTTCGATGGACAGGTCGTCGGTATAGCGGACGACCAGGAGCACCTTGGGGTTCAGCAGCTTGACAATGTCATAGGCCGACAGGCCCAGGATAGCTCCTTCCATCACCCCGGCCGCGCCTTCCATGATCACCACGTCCTTGTATTCGGACACGCGCTCATAGGCGGCGCGGATGGCGCTCAAATATTCTTCCTTCCCTTTTCGGCTGGACAAAAGACCGGTTAGCAGGCTGGGGTTCAACACCACCGGTGAAATATCAGCCAGTGGTTCCTGCAGGCTAAAGATCTGGCGCATGAACTGGGCGTCCTCATCGGCCAGGACACCGCCAATGTCCTTGCCTTGCGGGCTGACCGGCTTGATGTAGCCGATGGAATAGCCGTCTTCGCGGAGTTTGGAACCTACGCTCACGCAAGTGGCGCTCTTGCCAGAAAACGGCGCGATGGAGATCACGTACAGTGCAGTGGTCATGGTGTACCTCCTTCTCGGTTGATATCGCTGTTTTGCCGCTATAGACGAGCAATTCCAATACACCCGGTCAAACCCGTCTGTCCCGGCCCAATATGTTCTTGCGGGCACAATTATACCATGTTTGACGAAAATCGTCAAGATAGATAACTATGATGACTGAAATCGCACTACTATGCCAGGCCTACAAGCTATGGCGCGCGCCAGTAAAATCCGATTTATGTTATGATACGCACGTATCTTGACGATTTTCGTATCCTATGATATAATACTAGACGAGAGGCGTGGTAGGAGCAAGTTCTATGGTTATGGTTGTTGATACCATTGACCGCCAGATCATCCGCCAGCTTCAGGCCGATGGCCGCCGCACCAATGTGGAGATTGCCCGCGTCCTGGGTCTCTCCGAGGCCACGGTGCGCAAGCGCATTGATCGGCTGGTCAGTGAGGGGGCAATCCGCATCACCGCCCTGCCCAACCCGGCGTGCCTGGGTTGCCCGGTGGATGTGCTCATCTCCCTGTCCGTGGAAACCAGCCGCTTGGAAGAAGTGGGGCGACAGATCGCCGTGCTTCCGGCGACTCGGCGTGTGTTTCTGGTCGCTGGGGACGCCGACCTATTCGTGCAGGCATGTTTTCCATCCAACGAGGACCTGTTACGGTTTCTGACAGTGGACCTGGGAGGTATCGCGGGTATCACCGGCACGTCCACCCAGCACCTGCTCCGGGCCATCAAGGGTGAAGCTGACTGGCGTATCCCAGAACCGGGCCCCCCGCGCATCCTCCTGGCCGACGACGATCCTGATTTCGTGGAGACCACGCGGTTGGTGCTCGAGTCGCAAGGTTACGAGGTACAGGCAGTTGCCAGCGGCGACGATGCGCTGGTTGCCATGCGCGAGGCGCGCCCGGATCTGGTGATCCTGGACGTGATGATGCGCGGTGTATTGGATGGCCTGCACACCGTCGATACCATCGCCAGCGACTCGGCCTTGCGCGACATACCGATCATGATGGTCTCTTCTATCCTTGACACGGATCATGCCGATCTGTTCCCCACCGACCAGTATATCCCGGTCACCGAGTTTTTGTGCAAGCCCGTCGCCGCGGCCACGCTGCTGGCTACGGTGCGAGCGGCCTTGCGCTAGACGATCATCAGCAGAATAGTTTCTTCCACCATAGACAAATATGACATGGCTTCAGTTCATGTCCAACGGCATCGGGTGAACTACGCACCCTCTATCCCTTTGCGGAAATGCGTCAGGGAATGCTTTGCGAATGATCTGGTACGCGCCGTTGACATCAGCGTTGATGATGCAACCGTCAGCGGCTCGAAACAAGCCCCGCTCGACACGCCGGCCCGCATAGACTTCCTGCTGGCAGGGCAGTTCCCAGTCCAAGAACGAGGTCTTGGAGGTGTAGCTTTCTTCGACCAGCACCACCTGAATACCACCCAGGGTGGCTTTGTAGATCAGCATGTCGACAAACCGGGCGTGGGGCACGGACACAAAGTTCTGGTTGTTGCGCTTGCCGATATTGATCTGCTGTTTCCAGTGGGGGTTTTTGCCGATGACCAGCGTACCGATGCCTTCCCGCACCAGCAGGTCAATGATGCGCCGACTGGCGGTATGCAGGTAGTGGTCGAGGCGGCGCGTGCGCTTATCACCCAGGCGGTCGATGCGGCAGGACTCATGCTGGCCGGCTGGCAGGTGAGACTGGAGTTGGGCCTTGCGCTTGTTGTAGAACTGGTTGA
>JAHJIN010000358.1 GCA_018823415.1 Chloroflexota bacterium
CCACCAATTCCTTCGTCGGCTACATCGTGACCCGCTACGCGCCGTGCGTGATTTGGTCGACCACCATGCTGCCCAGCGGGCCGCCCTGGCGGCCCACACTGACCAACTACCACCGTGAAGTGATAGTTAGACAGTCAGGGGTGGCTGCCTTTGCGGAAGGGGTGGCTGCCGGTGACATCAACCGGCTGCAACAGGCTGTCGCCCTGTACCGGGGCAGTTTCCTGGAGGGGTTCTCGGTCCGGGACAGCGCCGCCTTTGAAGAGTGGGCATTGTTCAAGCGAGAGCAGTTTGGCCGGCAAGTGCTGAACGCCCTTCGACGTCTGGCGGCTTACCACGAGGGGCGTGGCGAGTACGAGCTGGCCCAGGCCTACGCCTGGCGCCAGGTGGAGCTGGAGCCCTGGCAGGAGGAGGCCCACCGGCAGTTGATGCGGGCGCTGGCGTTGGGCGGGCAGCGCAGCGCGGCCCTGGCCCAGTACGAGACCTGCCGCCGCTTGCTGGCCGAGGAGCTGGGCGTGGAGCCGGCAGCAGAGACCACGCGGCTGTACGAGCAGATCTGCGATGGGGAGCTTGAGAGCGTGGTGATCTCGTTCACGCCGCCGCGCCCCACCACGAACCTGCCAACTCCCCTGGTTCCCCTGGTGGGCCGAGAGATCGAGTTGGCCGCCATCGAGGGGCGTCTGCGGGACCCGGCCTGCCGGTTGCTGACCCTGCTCGGGCCCGGGGGCATCGGCAAGACCCACCTGGCCCTGGAAGCGGCGGCTCGGAACGACGGGTTTGCCGATGGTGTGTACCTGGTCTCGCTGGCCCCACTCCAGTTGGTCGAGGCTATTGTATCAGCCGTGGCCGAGGCCGTGGGGTTCTCTTTTCACGGCGGTGAGGCCGAGCCCCGGCAGCAGTTGCTGGACCACCTGCGCCCCAAGCACGTGCTCCTCGTCATGGACAACTATGAGCATCTGCTGGATAACGTGAGCGTGGTCACCGACATCCTCCAGGCAGCCTCGGCTCTCAAGGTCATGACCACCTCCCGGGCTCGACTGAACGTGCCCGGCGAGCACGTATTCCCCGTGGCCGGGCTGGATGTGCCGGCCTATGCCGGCGGGAGAGGAGAGCCTGACGACGCAACCCGGTACAGCGCCGTCGAGTTGTTCCTGCAAAGCGCGCGCCGGGTCCAGCCGGGCTTTGACCCGAGCCCCGATGACCTGACGGAGGTGATACGCATCTGCCACCTGGTGCAGGGCCTGCCCCTGGGGATCCTGCTGGCGGCAGCCTGGATGGACATGCTCACCCCGGCCGAGATCGCGACCCGGATAGAGGAGAGCCTCGATTTTCTGGAAGCCGGTTGGCGGGATGTGCCCGGCCGACACACCAGCCTCCGCGCCGTCTTTGATCACTCGTGGCGCTTGCTCTCGGCGCGGGAGCGAGAGGTGTTCCAGGCACTGTCCGTCTTGCGCGGCGGCTGCGCCTGGGAGGTGGCTCAACAGGTCGCCGGCGCCACGCTGCGCGAGTTGAAGGCGTTGGTGGACAAATCGTTGCTCCAGCGCACCCCGGCGGACCGGTACGAGATGCACGAGCTCCTGCGGCAATACGCGGCCGAGAAACTCGACCAGTCGCCGTCCGCCAGCCAGTTAGCGCATGATCGGCATAGCGCCTACTTTACTGCCGCTTTGCAGCAATGGGCAGTGGACCTGGAAGGTCCTCGGCAGCAGGCCGTGCTGATCGAGATCGAGGCGGACAGCGAGAACGTCCGCACCGCCTGGGATTGGGCCGCGGCGCACGCGCAGATCGAGCGATTGGACCAGGCGCTGGAGGGGGTAGCCAAGTTCTACTGGTCGCGCGGGCGTTACCCGGAGGGGGAAGCGGCCTTGCGGACAGCGGCCAACAAACTGACTGACGCGGCGAGCCAGTCATCGGCGCGGGTGCTGGCCGGGGTCCTGACGTGGCAGAGTAACTTTTGCCGGCTCCTGGCGCGCTGGGAACGTGCCAACCAGCTCCAGCAGCAAAGTCTCGAGTTGCTAGAGGGGCCTGAACTGGCAGATCAGGACACCAGACGAGAGAGGGCGCTTCTCTTCTGGATCATGGGCCATACCGTACTCATGTCTGACTATGAGTGGGGCCGGCAATTGTACGAGCAGAGCCTGGCCTTGTACCGGGAGCTTGACGACCGCCCGGGAATGGCGCGCGCACTGCACAGCCTGGGCCGGACAGCCAAATTCCAGGGAGCTTTTGGTCAAGCGCAAGCCTGGATCGAGGAGGCCCTGGCTATCTACCGGACGCTAGACAACCCGAGGGGCATCGCCACATCTATGGCTAACCTGGCCGAGATCGCGCTGTCCCAGGGACGGTTTGCAATGGCCGAGCATATGGCCCGCGAAGGCAGCGTACGGAGTCGAGCACTGGGCAATCGGGCCGAAGGGGCGTACAATATGCTCGTCCTCGGCGAAACGCTGGAAGCCAGCGCCAAGTTCGCCGAAGCGCGGACTTGGTTGGAGGAGTGCCTGGTCGTCTATGAGGATTTGACACACTATAATTATATCGCCTCCGCCCGCGCCGCTCTGGGCAGCGTGGCCCTGCACCGGGGGCGGTACGAGGAGGCTCGCGCCTACGCCCGGACGGGGCTGGTCCTGGCGCGCGAGCACGGCCCGCGTTTCAGGATTGGCTTCTCACTCGTCGTGCTGAGTTGTGTGGTGTTGGCCGCGGGTGATTATGTCGAGGCCCACCGGTTACTGCAGCAGGGCATCGCCGCGTACCAGGAGATCGGACAACGAGCCGACTTGTGCTGGGCTCTGGGCATCCTGGGTTACGCGGCGCACGGGCTGGGGCACCGACACCAGGCAAGACAATGCCTCTACGAGGCACTGCAGATAGCCGCCGAGATGGAGGCCGTCATGCCTCTCATATGGGCGTTGCCGGCAGTCGCCCTACTACTGGCCGACCAGGGCGAAAAGGAACGAGCGGTGGAGGTCTATGCCCTGGCGTCGCGCTATCCGCTGGTGGCCCGGTCGCGTTGGTTCGAGGACGTGGCCGGCCGGCACATCGCCGCCGTGGCCGGGACGTTGCCGCCGGGGGTGGTCATGGCGGCACGGGAACGTGGCCGGGATCGGGATCTGGAAGCAGTCGTGGCCGAGTTGTTGGCAGAACTGGAGGGGTGAGAGGCCAGACCCGGATCGCGTTTCGAGCAGAGCGGGTTGTTCCGTATGTATCGGATTGCGTACCTCACCCTGAAAAGCGAACCACTGACATGCGATCAGCGTGTCAGATTTGACTCCTCGCTTATCGATCCGAACCAACCCTGAGCGAGACGACTTTATACGACAGTGTGGTACAGCCGGCCCAGCGGGGAGGATCCAGCAGAGGCAGCACAGAGGCTAGAGCGGTAAGTACCGAGGACTGATGCAGCTGGCGTCAGGTCGGGTTGACATACTTTGCACCCTTTGTATTCCTCGTATAGCCCATCGCCCACTCGCAATCTTCACTATCCCAAGCTGGTGTCGTGCTGGTCTCGCCCAGATACGCCACTGAAAAATATCGCCACAACCACTGCAGGTAAAAATTAGAAGTCACACCAGGCACGCGACATATCTGACGTTTGACGACAAGGAGAGTTCGGTGACCGACTGTATCTTTTGCGACATCATCGCCGGCCAAACCCCGGCCACCGTCATCTATGAGGACGAGGTCGCCATCGCCTTCATGGACATTCAGCCCATCAACCCCGGCCACTTGCTGGTCATCCCCAAGGTTCACGCCACGTACCTGGCCGACATGGACGAGGCCACCGGCGCGCACTTGTTCGCCGTCGCCATGCGACTGGCGGCCGCGGTCCGGCGCTCCGGCCTGCGGTGCGAGGGCATTGACCTGTTCCTGGCCGACGGCGCTGAGGCCGGGCAGGAGATCTTTCACGTACACCTGCACGTCATCCCGCGCTTTCAGGGCGACGGCTTTGGGTTCCGCTTTGGGCCAAACTATCGCATCCGGCCGCCCCGGGCCGATCTGGACCAAGCCGGGGCGCGGATCCGGGCAGAGTTGAACTGACCCAGCCCGGGATCATCTTGACAACCCTCGGCAATCCGGGTATGATGGAGATGGCACCTCCCGTCGGAACAGGCACCATTCACCGGGTCATCAGCAGAGGGCAATCCGCAGATGGAGCCGTATTACTCGAGCTATGTGTTCACGCCATATAGCTGGACGCTGATCTTTACCACGCTTATTAGCCTGGCTTTGGCGTTAGTTCTGTGGCGCCGACGCGCCGTCTCTAGTGCCCGGTATCTGGCCCTTTTGGAATTGGCGGTGGCCGAGTGGGCCTTTGCCGTCGCCTTCGAGTTCGCCGCTACGGATGTATCTCTCAAATTGCTGTGGGGCCAGATAGGCTATCTGGGTACCACCACCGGCCCCTTGTTTTTCTTTCTCTTTGCGATGGCCTACGGCCAACAGGGCCATCACTTGACCCGGCGCAATGTGGCCCTGTTGGCCGTGGTGCCGGTCCTCACCATCGCCATCGCCGCTACCCACGGCTGGCACCACTGGCTCTGGACGGGCATCTCGATCGACCCGGAGACCCATATCGCCATCTATGGCCACGGCCCCTGGTTCTGGGTATTCGTGGCCTATTGTTATGGCCTGCTGTTTATTGGCGTGCTCGCCCTCTATATTGCCATCCTGCGCTTCCCCAGTTTTTACAAGCCTCAGATCGTGACCCTGCTCGTCGGGTCGGCGTTGCCCATCGTGGCCAACGTGGTGTACGTGCTGGGGATCAACCCGGTGCCGGGCCTGGACTGGACGCCGCTGGCTTTTGCGTTGACCGGGTTGCTCCTGGCCTGGGGAACGCTGCGGTACCAACTGTTTGAGCTGATCCCGGTGGCGCGCAGCAAGCTGGTGGACATGATGAGCGACGGTATCATGGTCGTCGATGCCCGGGGCCGGGTGGCAGACTGTAACCCGGCCATGCAAGACTTGCTCCGAGTCCCGGCCGACCGGCTCATCGGCCAGCCGGCCGCTCAGGCGTTGGCGCATTGGCCGGCACTGGTCGATTATCTCCAATCCGGCACAGAAGCGCAGGCCGAGGTCCGCCTGGCCGAACGGTGCTACGATCTGCGGCTGGCCCAGCTACGTGACGAGCAGGGCCGGCCCACTGGCCGGCTCATCGCGCTACACGACATCACCGAACGTACGCGGCTGGAAGAGGACCGGGCGCGGCTCATCGACGAGCTCCAGGGTGCGTTGACCCACGTGAAAACCCTGCGCGGTTTGCTGCCCATCTGCGCCAATTGCAAAAAGATCCGGGATGACCAGGGCTACTGGCACCGGCTGGAATCGTACGTGGAGGACCATTCCGACGCCGAGTTCAGCCACGGCATCTGCCCGGACTGTATGCGAGACCTGTACCCCGAGTTCGATCATGACCACCGTACTGGCTGAGCCGACTCGTCGCCAGGCCATCCCCATCCCCACCGGCTGCGCCCACAACTGCTCCGGCTCGTGCGCGCTCATCGCCCACGTGCGCGACGGCCGCATCGTCCAGATCACCACCGACGAGCGTCCCGATAGACCCAACGACCCGCAACTCCGCGCCTGTCTGCGCGGCCGGGCCTACCGCCGCCGGGTCTATCACCCGGACCGGCTCTTGCACCCGCTCCGGCGCACCGGCCCGCGCGGTGAAGGCCGTTTCGAGCGCATCACCTGGGACGAGGCGCTGGACACGGTGGCCGGCGAGCTGCGCCGGGTCATCGACACCTATGGTAACGCGGCCGTCTATTTGCAGCACGGCTCCGGCGGGCTGGCCCAGCTCATGGGGATGGAGCCGGCCGGCCGGCTTCTCAACTGCCTGGGCGGCCACCTGGAAGGCTATGGGAGCTACAGCGCCGCCTGCATCGAGGCCACCGTCCCCATCACCTTGGGCACCCGCGTCTGTGCCCATCCTCCCACGGACTGGCACAACGCCCGGCTCATCCTCCTCTGGGGCCACAACCCGGCCGAGACCACCTTTGGTACCAACACGCCCTATCACCTCCGGCGCGTGCGAGAGGCCGGGACGCGCATCGTCGTCATCGACCCGCGCCACACGCCCACCGCCGTGGCCCTGGCCGACGAGTGGATTCCCATTCGGCCCGGCACCGACGTGGCCCTCATCTCCGCGCTGGCCTACGTGCTCATCACCGAGGGTCTGAACGACCAGGCGTTCCTGGACCGCTGCTGCCTGGGCTTTGACGAGGCGCACCTGCCGCCGGGCATCCCGGCCGGCGAAGCTTACCGGGCCTATGTGCTGGGCGAGGCTGATGCCGTACCAAAGACCCCGGCCTGGGCCGAGCCCATCACCCGCATCCCGGCCGAGCGCATCGCCCGGCTGGCCCGCGAGTTGGCCGCCGCCAAACCGATGGCCTTGATGCCCGGCTATGCCCCGCAGCGCCGGGCCTATGGCGAGCAATTCGTGCGGGCGTGCATCGCCCTGGCGGCGCTCACCGGCAACATTGGCGTGCCCGGCGGGTCCAGCGGCGCGCCGGGCACGCCGCCCCAGTTCACGCCGATGATCGGCCTGGGCGCCGGCCCCAACCTGGTGCCCTATCGCATCCCGACCTTTCGCTGGACCGATGCCTTGGCCGACAGCGCCGCCCTTACTCCCCGCGACGGTTTGCGCGGCGGCGACCGGTTGCCATCGGACGTCAAGCTCGTCTACAACGTTGCCAGCAACGTGCTGGTCAACCAGCACGCCGACTGCCGCCGTACCGCCGATCTCCTGCGCGACCCGGCCCACGTCGAGTTTATCGCCGTTCAGGACCAATTCCTCACCCCCAGCGCCCGCTTTGCCGACGTGGTCCTCCCGGTCGTCACCTGGCTGGAAATGAGCACCGTCTACCAGTTGGAGCCGCAGGGCAATGCCGTGGTCGCCATGAACCAGGCCATCGCACCGCTGGGCGAGTGCCGGAGTGATTACGCCATCTGCGCGGCGCTGGCGGACCGGCTCGGCGTGGGCGAGGCGTACCGGGCCGGCCGCACCGAGGCTGACTGGCTGCGCGAGGCCGTCCGGTCCGTGCAGGCGCAGGACCCGGCCTGTCCGGATTATGAGACCTTGCGCGAGCAGGGCATCTATACGGTCCGGTGGGACCCGCCGATCGTGCCGTTTGAGGATTTTCGCGCCGACCCGGCGGCCCATCCGCTAGACACGCCGTCCGGCAAGATTGAGCTGTTCTCCACGGTGCTATGGGACTGGGGCGACCCGGCGCGGGTGCCGGCCGTGCCCCGGTACATCCCGGAGCCGGACGACGGACCGCGTTATCCGCTGCAACTCTTGGGACCGCACACCTTTCGGCGCACGCACTCGACCCTGGAGGAGGTGGACTGGCTGGAGGAGGCGTTCCCGCACCACGTGGCGCTGAACCCGGCCGACGCCGCCGCTCGGGGTATCGCCGACGGCGACCGGGTGCGCGTGTTCAACGACCGAGGCGCCATCGTGCTGCGGTGCCGGGTCACGCCGCTGGTCATGCCCGGCGTGGTCGTGGTGCCGCAGGGGGCCTGGTGGGCGCCGGACGCCGACGGGGTGGATACGCGCGGCTGCGTCAACGTCCTCACGTCTCAGCGGGCCACGCCCTGGGCCGGGGGGAGCACGCAGCATTCGGCGTGGGTGGAAGTGGAGCGTGAAGCGTGGAGTGCATGACCAGCAACCAGTTGGCCTGGTACGTGGACCTGCGCGGCTGCACCGGCTGCCGGACCTGCCAGATCGCCTGCCAGGACGACAACGACCTGCCGGCTGGCGTCGCCTGGCGGCGAGTGGAGGAGGTTGCCGCCGGCGATTACGAGGTGCGTGGCGAGGCGCTGATGCCTCACGTGCGCGCGACCTATGTGCCGGTGGCCTGCAACCACTGTCTGGAGCCGGCTTGCGCTGCCGCCTGCCCGGTCGGAGCCATCGTCAAGCGGCCGGCCGATGGCCTGGTGCTGATAGACGAGGCCGCGTGCCTGGGCTGCGGAGACTGCGCCGACGCCTGCCCGTATGAGTCCATCCAGATCAACCCGGCCACCGGCCTGGCCTCCAAATGCGACTTTTGCGCCGACCACATCGCCGCCGGGCGACCGCCTATCTGCGTGAGCGCGTGCCCCATGCGTGTGCTGGACTGGGGACCCCTGGCCGATCTGCAAGCCCGTTATGGTATGCTAGCCGATGTGCCTCCACTGCCGGGCGATGCCATCAGGCGTCCGGCCCTGGTTATCACCCCGCACCCACTCGACACGGCTTGCTGGTCAAGGTGTGTGACCCGGGGTCGCCCTTGATTTCAGTCGGCTGTGTGGAGCCGGAGTGAACCTTTTCTGGCGGGTACAGGTGTATACGATGCCTGTGCGGCCTCATACAGGCCAATCTATCCAGAAGAAGGGTCTAGAATGTCCGCTCGTTCCATAACCATCACTGTGCTACTGCTCGCTCTGACCCTGAGCGTCGCTTGCGAGGTCGCCGGACCTGCGCTACCCCCTACACGCGAAGCAGGCGTCAGCGTGACAGCTCAGCCGACGGCGACACCGGTCCCACCCACGAGCACCCCTGCGCCCTCGCCCACGCCGCAGCAGGTCCGGGCGAGCAAGGTTAGCTTTGTCGCCGAGGATGGCGTGAAACTTTCTGGCACATTGTTTACGGGGGAGGGGGAAAAGGACATCGGTGTGGTGCTGGCGCATATGGGCGCAAGTGGGGCGAATCAGCGCAGTTGGGCCTCGTTTGCTCAAATCATCGCCCAGCGGGGGTTTGGCGCGCTCACGTTTGACTTTCGTGCGGATAGATCCAAGCTGGACCGCGACGTGCGGGCAGCGGTCGAGTTCCTGCGGGATCAGGGCTACCAGCGCATCGTCTGCATGGGGGCCAGCATGGGCGGCACCGCCAGCCTCAAGGCTGCCATGGATACGGACCTGGCCGGGGTGGTGGTTATCTCCAGTCTCTGGACGACCGGTGTTGGGTTTACTGGCGGCGCGTTGACTGTGAGCCGCGAAGACCTGGCCCGGCTCACCCTGCCCAAGCTCTTTGTGACCACCGACAAAGACGAGAACGGCGTACCGGCCACAATGAAGGCCATGTACGAGGCCGCGCCGGAGCCCAAGGCCTTCAAGGTGTTCCCGGGCACGGCACATGGCACCAACATCTTTTTCACGCTCAACCGGGACGAGTTCCGAGACCTGCTGGTGGATTTCTTGCAAGATCTGCGCTGAGATGTGGCATGTCCCATCCCTTCCCTGGTTCCGGGCGCGAGAAAAGACGCTGGCTTGCTTGGACGGCCGGGGCCATCGTCAAGCGCCCGACCGATGGCCTGGTGCTCGTCGCTCTGCGCGAATCGGCGTGCCTGGGCTGCGGAGACTGCGTCGACGCCTGCCCCTACGGAGCCATCCAGGTGGACCCGGTCACCGGCCTGGCCTCCAAATGCGACTTTTGCGCCGACCACATCGCCGCCGGGCGACCGCCCATCTGCGTGAGCGCGTGCCCCATGCGGGTACTGGGCTGGGGACTCCTGGCCGATCTGCAAGCCCGTTATGGTATGCTAGCCGATGTGCCTCCACTGCCGGGCGATGCCATCAGGCGTCCGGTCCTGGTTATCACCCCGCACGACACGGATTAGCGGTCCCAATCCGCGTATCCGTGACCAAAATCCGTGTCGACCTTGATTGAGCCAACCTGGTTCTAACGGACTGACGAATGGGCGTGTGGTGATTCGCGTATTCGTGCTCTGATTCGTGGATGGCCGCACCCCCAACCACAGAAAACGTCAGAATCAGGAAATCGCTATTGACCGGTGCGCTGATTCCCGTTATAATGGTGTGGGGAGGCCCAGGCGGCATTCCTCCCTGGAATAGAGGAAGACGCCAATGAATGCGAATCGTCAATTCATAGCCATTCTTGTCTTGGTTCTGAGTATGGCGGTATCCGGTTGTTTCACTGGAACAGGGACCCGCGAGCCATCGCCAACAGCGACGCCCAACTCGGCTCTGAAAGGAAGGTTCCTATGGCTGGCCCATGGGAAGGGTGATGCGTTGTTAGCCATCGATGAATATAGAATAGATACGATGTCCTCTGAAACTTTGGTAGAAGGTATACCCCACAAGGCTGGGCAACAGTGGATAAGCGGCGTTTTCTCTGAAGATGGGAACGCCTTGATGGTGTATGACGAGGATCCTGTGAATGTTGTGGTCGTAGATATCCCCAATGGCGTAATCAAACCGCTGCCATTGCCGGGTGTTGGCCGCCTTGGTTATGGTGGTATCTGGGGAGCTTTCTCGCCCGACAATGGTTATCTTGCCTATGCTCTAACGGGATACGAAGGTCACTCCAAATCTGGATTGTATTTGTTCAATTTAATAAGCGGAGAAACCTCAACCCTGTACGAAGCTCCCTGTTCTTCATACATGATGGCCGGTGAGGTGTGTGGAGCCGTTCTTGACCCATACTGGATTGATAAGACAACGCTGATCTTCAATGGCTATAAAGGAAAAATGCCGGACAAAATCGAGGTCACTAAATCAGATCTCAATCCTGTCGGTACACCACAAATACCATCCCCCAATCGAACCTTCGTGATCGCAATAAATGAGACCATTCTCCAAGAGTTTGAACCCATGCTCGGAGACCTGGAGATACAAGGAACGACCCTTCTCGTTCGTAAATACTCGGACGAGTTTGAAAATTGTCTTGCTAACTGTCGGGAGATAGATTTGGACGGATCTAGGAATTGTACGGATAGCTGTTTGGTTGAAAGTCAATGGTTTGAGACGGCTGATATTAAACAAGGGATTGTCAAATCCAAATCGTTCCCGCTCAACAACAGCTCAAGGTTTTCACCAGATGGTAAATTCATCCTCAACTATGTTAATGATCTCTGGCATCTGATTGATATTCGCGGCGGTTCAGATCAAATCGTAGAGAATCTGGGTCAAGCTTGCGGCGCCAGTAGGTCCACCTGGTCTCCGGATGGGAAATATATCGCCTGCATGGGTCTGGGAACTGGAAACCTGCAAATCGTTTCCTTAGAGGGTTTTCCTGATCTAAGCTTGCCACTACATACGACTGGTACATATCCTTTCGTCGTGTGGGTGCCGTAACTGGAACGAAGATGAACCAAGCCCCGGCTCGGTGAGCCGGGGCTTTTTCTATTTGCGAATGATCGAGGAGCCTTCCGCAGTCTGGATGACTGTAGGAGGCTCGTGTTCTATGCCTACTGACGCACGATCAACGGCAGGTACAACAGCCCCCCCACCGCCAGATTGACAGCCTGGGTATCACAGGGCGCCACGTGGTTGCAGGCGCTCACTGTAAAGATATAGTTGCCGGCTGTCGTCGGCTGGCCGGCGAGCACGCCGGTGGCCGCGTCCAGGGTCAGGCCAGCGGGGAGGCTGCCGTCGGTGACGTAGAACCGGGGTGCAAAGGGGTAGCCACGGGCGGTGAAGGTGTGATTGTAGCTCACGCCAGTCGTTGCCGTCGCAGGCGGCGTGCCACTGGTGATCGCGGGTGGCGTGGCGCCGTTTAGCCGGGCCACCCGCCGGTTGAAATCGCCGCCGATGAGCACCTTGCCGTCGGGTTGGACTGCTATATCATACACCGTGTCGTCCGCCCCGGCACTGGTGATGAACGCGGTATCCACCGAGCCGTTGCCTTTGAGCCGGGCGATGCGGTTGCAGGCCACGCCGTCCACCGTGGTGAAAGCGCCGCCGATGAGGACCTTGCCGTCGGACTGGAGCGCCACGGCGTCCACCCAGCTATTCGCTCCGGTGCCGGGGACAAAGCCAGTGTCTAGCGTGCCGTCAGCGTTGAGCCGGGCGATGCGGTTGCGGGACACGCCACCGACCGTGGTGAACGAGCCGCCGATGATCACCTTGTTGTCGGGCTGGACCGCCACGGCCCGTACCAGGAGATTCGCCCCGGCGCCGGGGGCAAAGGCCGTGTCTAGCGTGCCGTCGGCGTTGAGCCGGGCGATGCGGTTCCGCGTCACGCCGTTGAACGTGGTGAAATTGCCTGCGATGATTACCTTGCCGTCGGGCTGCACCGCCAGGGCCAGCACCGAGTTATCCGCGCCGGTGCCGGGGTTAAAGCCAGTGTCCACCGTGCCAGTGTCGTTGAGCCGGGCGATGCGGTTGCGCGCCGTGCCATTGACCGAGGTGAAATAGCCGCCGACGATTACCTTGCCATTGTGGACGGCTACGGCCACCACGGTGTCGTTCGCCCCGGTGCCGGGGTCGAACCCGACGTCCAGCATGCCGGTGGCGTCGAGCCGGGCGATGCGGGTGCGGACCACGCCATTCACCGTGGCGAAAGCGCCGCCGATGATCACCTTGCCGTCGGGCTGGAGGGCCACGGCCCGCACCGCGCTGTCGGCGCCGGTGCCGGGGGCGAAGCCAGTGTCCAAGGAACCGTTGGCGTTGAGCCGGGCGATGCGGTTGCGCCCTGTGCCGTCCATTGTGGTGAAATAACCCCCGACGAGCACCTTGCCATCGGGCTGGGGCACCACGGCCTGCACCTGGTTACTCGCCCCGGTGCCGGGGTCGAAACCGACATCCAGCGTGCCGTCGCCGTTGAGCCGGGCGACGCGGTTGCGCCCCGTGCCGTCCACCGTGGTGAACTCGCCGCCGATGAGGACCTTGCCGTCGGCCTGGACTGCCAGGGTCCACACGGTGTCGTCCGCCCCGGCGCCGGGGTCAAAGGCGGTATCCAGCGCACCGGTGGTGTCCAGCCGGGCGATGCGGTTGCGGGCCACGCCGTCCATCGTGGCGAAAGCACCCCCGACGAGGACCTTGCCGTCGGCCTGGAGCGCCACGGCATTCACGACGGCGTTCGCTCCCGTGCCGGGATTGAAAAAGGTGTCCAGTGTGCCGTCTGCATTGAGCCGGGCGATGCGGTTGCGGGACACGCCATTGACCGTGCTGAACAACCCCCCGATGACCACTTTGCCGTCGGTCTGGACCGCCACGGCGTCCACCCAGTTATTCGCGCCGGTGCCGGGGTTGAAAGAGGTATCCAGCGCGCCGTTGGCGTTGAGCCGGGCGATGCGGTTGCGGGCCACGCCGTTGACCATGTTGAAAGCGCCGCCGATGATCACCTTGCCGTCGACCTGGACGGCTATGGTGTACACAGTGGCACTCGCGCCGGTGCCGGGGTTGAAGGCCGTGTCCAGCGAGCCGTCGGCGTTGAGCCGGGCGATGTGGTTGCGGATCACGCCGTCCACCGTGGCGAAATCGCCGCCGATGAGGACCTTGCCGCTGGACAGAGGCACCACGGTCCGCACCGCGCTGTTCGCCCCAGCGCCAGGGTCAAAGGTCGTGTCCAGCGAGCCGTCGGCGTTGAGCCGGGCGATGCAGTTGCGGGCCACGCCGTCCACTGTGGCGAAACTACCCCCGATGAGGATCTTGCCGTCGGTCTGGACGGCCACGGCGCGCACCCGGTTATCCGCCCCGGTGCCGGGGTCGAAGGAGGTGTCCACAGCGCCGTCGGCGTGCAGCCGGGCGATGCGATTGTAGGCCAGTGTATTCATCGTGGTGAAATTGCCCCCGACGAGCACCTTGCCGTCGGCCTGGAGGGCCACAGCCAGGATATCGTTGTCCGCCCCGGTGCCGGGGAAAAAGCCGGTATCCACGTGGCCGGGGATCAGATCAGCCTGGGCTGGCGGGGCTGGACCCAGGGCTAGCAGCAGTACCAGGGCCAGGATGCCGGTAAGAGTCCGTCGTGTTCTCATCGAATACCTCCCTATGTCATTTGTGTAGCGCTGGGGAGGAGTCTGGCGAAGGCGCGCCAGCCTTCGCCAGGGGTATCCCATTGCCAGGTTATTGTTCCCGCCAGTCTACTGTGCCTTCTTGCGCCCACTTGACGGTGACGAGCGATGACCAGGCGCTGCTGCGATTCTTGAGCTTCAAAAGGTATGCGCCGGCGCTGACGGTGAACTCGTAGCGACCATCAGAGCCGGTGCCCACCGTGGCGATCCAGCCCTTGTCCGCGTTGTACAGCTCGACAAACACACCCGAGACGGCTTTGCCTGCGCTGTTGAGCACTCGGCCCCGGATCACCGGCTGGCCGCCGCCGGCCTTGACCGCCACCGTGGCCCGATAGATTCCGGCCGGCGCCGTGGTAGCCGTCGGCGCGACAGTGGGGGCCGGGACTGTCCCGAGGAACTGGAACGTCCCCATCATCTGGCTAAACGTCGGAGCCAGCGCCTCATAGTTGGTGGTCTTGGCGAACCCGATCAAGATATAGCCTGTGCCGTCCTGGACTCGGGCATACACGTCGGACTTGGTGGCAATGCCGCCGGTAGTGACGGTCATCACCAGATAGCGCCAGGCCCGGCCGCCGATCGTCCGCGTGCTCTCGGACGAGGTGACCAGGTCCGAGGTTTCCTTTTTGAACTCGGCCACCATCTGGTCTGTCAGGGCCTTTTCGTCACCGGTGAAACCGGCAAAGACCATGACATTGATCCCGCCAAACTCGGTATCGCTGCTGATCTCGACGAGATCAGCGTCTTCGCGCACGCTCCAGTCGGCCGGGTGCTGGATGGAAAAGCCAAACTTGGTCGAGGAGTAGGTCTTGCCCAGGGCCACGGGCGAGGCGACCGGGCCGGCCGACGTGGACGAGGCCCCAAAGCGCGAGACGCCACTCTTGGTCCCAGCCCACACCGTGCCATCTGCGCCCACCGCCAGGCACTCGACGCGGTCTGCAGCCAGGCCGTCTTTGCTGATCCACGTGGTCCAGTTCTGGCCGTCATAACGCGAGACACCCTTGCCGGTGCCGAACCACAGCGCGCCGTCGGGCGCTACCGCGATGGCGTTGACCAGATAGTCGCCCAGACCATCGCCGGGGGTGTATTTGGTCGATTGCTGCCCGTCCAGGCGGAACGCGCCGCCCCGGCTACCGAACCAGACCGCACCGTCGGGAGCTACCGCCACGGCCAGGGAGTAGGGATCGCTCAAGCCAACCTGCTGGGTATAGTCAACCCACTTCTGACCATCAAATCGCCAGACGCCGTTCCATGAAGCGGCCCAGGCTGTGCCGTCAGGGGCCACGGCAACGGACGTGACGTTCGTATCCGTCAGTTTGCCGTCGGTGTACGAGGTCCACTTGTTCCCGGCGAACCGTGAGATGCCCTTGTAGCAAGCAAACCACACGGAACCGTCTGGGGCCACGGCGACGCCATTGACCGAGCCATTGACCAGGCCGTCGCTGGGGGTATAGGTAGTCCACTTGGTTCCATCGAACCGCGAGACGCCAGCGCCATAGGTGCCAGCCCACAGCGTGCCGTCGGGTGCTACGGTCAAGGCATTGACCACGTCATACGCCAGACCGTCTTTTTTGGCATAGGTCTTCCAGTTCGAACCGTCGAACCGGGAGAGGCCGGCGTTATTGGTGCCGAACCAGGCTGTGCCATCTGATCCCACAGCGATGGCCTTGACCTCATTTTTAGCCAGGCCGTCCGCTTCGGTGAACGTGGTCCAGGTGCCGCCGGTCACCGGCGAAGGCTGCGTGACCTGCTTGGTAGGCGAGGGGACCGGGGCTTTGGTTGGCGCCGGGGCTTTGGTGGGCTGCGGCTTGGGCGCCGCGCCCCCGGCAGGGCTATAGCTGGTGGTGCCGGCGGCCGTAGCGAACCAGACCGTGCCGCCGGGGCCGGCGGCAATCTCTTTGATGCTGTTATCTGCCAGGCCGTCCTGGACCGTGTACGTGGTCCAGGCTTGCCCATCAAATACCGAGACGCCCTCGGCGCTGGTGCCGACCCACACCGCGCCGTCTGAGGCGATGGCAATGTACGTGACCCAGTTGCCCGCCAGGCCATCGCTCTTTCTATAGATGGTCCAGGTCTGACCATCAAAGACCGAGACGCCGCTGGAGGAGCCCACCCACACCACACCGTCCGGGGCCACGGCGATGCACGAAGCGCCCTTGCTCGCCATGCCGTCCGCGTCGGTATAGGTGGTCCAAGTCTGCCCATTGAACTGGGAAACACCGTCGCCGGTGGCAAACCACACCGAGCCGTCGGGGGCCGCGGCGATGCCGTTGACGCTGTTCTTGACCAAGCCGTCTTGCTCGGAGATAATCGTCCACTCTTGCCCATCGAAGCGTGAGACGCCGGGTGTGGTGGCCCAGGTGCCGCACCACACCGAGCCGTCTGCAGCCACGGCGATGGAATCGACGCGATCGTCGGCCAGGCCGTCCGCTTCGTGGTAGACGGTCCAGGTGCCGCCGGCTAGATGCGAGAGGCCATTGCCGCCGCCGAACCAGACCGAGCCATCGGGATCTGGGGTGATGACAAAGACGCCGTTATACGCCAGGCCATCGTCCTTGGTGTACGTGGTCCAGTTTTCGCCGTCGAAAGAGGACGTGCCCCAGTCTGTGCCAACCCACGGTATGCCATCGGCGGACACGGCTGCGGCCCAGACCTGGTTGCCAGCCACGGTGTCGTCGGTCTGGTACGTGGTCCACTGCTGGCCGTCGAACAGCGAGATGCCGTTGAGGCGCGTGCCCACCCACACGGCGTCCTGCGTGCTGCCGGGCGGTGCCGGGCTGACGGCGATGGCCCGGATCTCGTCGCTGACCAGGCCGTCGTCCTTCCGATAGGTGGTCCAGGTCTGTCCATCGAATCGTGAGACGCCCCGGCTAGCGGTGCCACACCATACCATGCCCTGCGAGTCCACACCGATGGCATAGACCAGGCTGCTGACCAGACCATCGCCGGAGGAGTAATTGGTCCATTCTTGTCCATCAAAGCTGGAGACGCCGTTAGAGGTGGCGAACCACAGCGTGCTATCCGGCGCCATGGTCATGTCGCTGACGCGGTCGTCGGCTAGGCCATCGGCCTTGGCGTAGGTGGTCCACGCGCCGTCACCGGCCTCACCATCAAAGCGGGAAGCGCCTTTGTTGGTGGCGAACCAGGCCGCGCCCTCGGCGTCCACGACGATAGCATTGATATAGTTGTCTGCCAGGCCATCCTCTTTCTTGTAGGTGGTCCATTCCTGACCATCAAACTTGGAGACCCCGCTGCCGTCGTGGCCCACCCACACCGTGCTGTCTGGGGCGATAGCCAGGGACTGGACGGAGTCGCTGGCCATGCCGTCCGCCCGCTTGTAGGTGATCCAGGTCTGGCCGTCGAACACGGAGAGCCCGCCGCCTTCGGTGCCGAGCCATACGGCCCCATCCGGACCTATGGCAGCACACTCGACGATGTTGCGCCCCAGGCCATCCTGTACGGTGTATTTGGTGTAAGTGCCATCAGCCTTCCAGTGGACGGCGCCACCGGGTCCTACGGCCCACAGGTTGCCCTCAGCGTCGGCTGCCAGGCCCTCCACGTGGTTCGCGTTGGTGTACGAGGTCCAGCCCGGTGCGCCGACGGTTGGGCCCACCGGGGCGAGCGTGGGGGCCGGCGTGTCGGTGGGCGCCGGGGGCTTGGTGGGTTGCGGTGGTGTGGTGGGTGCCGGCGCCTGGGTCGGTTTCGCTGCTTGTTGTTGGGTGGGCTGCGCCACGCTGGTGGGCTGGGCACCTCCCCCGCCACCCACACACGCCAGCGCCATGAGCAGGACGAATATCGCTGCCATCACACAGATGATTCGAGCCAATTTGCGGTTCATGTGTTACCTCCTCAGACTGGGAATTGGACCGGTAGACGCCAGTTTACAACAGGTGTGACTTGGCGCTGTTCGACCAGCCGGCGTCTGATTGCACGTCGGTCTTGAAGATGATCAGGTCGGCGTCGAATGCCGAGTTGACAAAGCACACGGTCTTGTCTGCTTCACCCTGGATGTTGGTGTAGCACCAGATGGGGCTTTCGGTGGCCGCCCATTCGTCTGCGGTTTCGTAGACGATGAGGTCGGCTTCGGAGCGGATGTCGGTGACAAAGGCCTTCAAATCCGCGGCGGATGCAATGTCGGTCACGAATAGCTTGGGCATTGGGGAACCTCCTTTTCTTCAAATTGGTGGATGGAACTTGTCGGTGTGAAAGGTAAACATGATCTGTTTCCGAATGGTTTGTCATGTGCCCCACTCTTCACGGCTATCGACATGCAGATGTGAGCACGTGCGATTGCTGCTATTATAGCAGACCTGGGACACGCATTCAAGGTGAAGCGGGTCGGTGCCGGGCAAGAAAGGCAGTGGCGCAAAGCGCCAAATTGAGGTACAATATAGGGCAGAAGAGCCAGATCCATGTTCTCACATTTGCGGGAGGTGTATGCCATGAGTTGGGATGATCCAGCGGATAAACGCCGATCACGCCGGCCTCGCTCGGTGAACCTGGCCGGCCCGTTGATCCTCATTACCCTGGGCCTGCTGTTTTTGGGGGCCAACCTGGGCGTATTGGGCGCCAGCCCCTGGCAACTGCTCTGGCAGTGGTGGCCCCTGATCCTGGTGGTTATCGGGATCGAGGTTCTGCTGGGACTGCTGGGACGGTGGAGCCGGGTTTTGTCGGCTGTCCTGGGTCTGGTGGTGGCAGTGGGGGTGGTGGCTCTGACCGCGTATCTGCTCATGATGGGACCGCAGATGATGGCCGGCGAACCGGCGTACACCAGCCGGTTCACGCAAGAACGGGGTGACGTGGGCCGGGCCGAGATCATGCTGGACCTGAGCCTGGGCACGTTCCGGGTTTCGGCACTGCCGCCCGATTCGGGGAATCTGACAGAAGGCGAGTTCGCCGGGTCTGCGGGGCAGGATTCGGACAACCCTCCCGTGCAGCGTGCGTACCAGGAAACCGGTGGCGTGGCCGTTCTCACCCTGAAAAGCGGTGGCCCGCAGTTTCGCATGGGTCAGAGCGACTGGCCGGCCTGGCACCTGCGCCTGTCGCCGGACCTGCCGCTGACGCTCAAGGTAGATGCCGTGATGGGCACCTATGACCTGGACTTGCGCGATTTGCAGGTGACCAGCCTGGATGTCGATGGCGTCATGGCGAGCCAGACGATCTATGTGCCGGCCCAGGGACGCGTGCTGGTGCGCGTGGAAGGCGTGATGGAAAGCGTGGAGCTGGTGGTGCCGCCCGGCACCGCGGCGCGCATTCATACCCGGGGCCTGACCGCCACGCAAATCGACGAGCAGCGTTTTCCCCGGCGCGGCGACGTGAACGAGAGCGCCGGGTTTGATACGGCAGCCAATCGCGTGGAAATCACGATTGAATCCGTGATGAGCTCTGTGCGGGTGCGCTAGATCGGTACGCGCCGGCCCCTGATCGGGACCGGGCAGACAGACTAGTTGTCTGTGTGCGCGTATCAGCCCGCCGGCGAACCGGCGGGCTATGTGTTGCTCGGGCATCTCATCCCACCACAACAAGGGGGCCAACGATGAGCATCCAGACTATTTCCCACGGCAAACTGACCTGGGTCAGCATCGAACGTCCCATTCCTCAGGACGTGGACTATCTCAAAGAGCACTATGACTTTCACCCGTTGGACTATGAAGACGTCCTCAGCAAGATCCAGCGCCCCAAGATCGACGAGTACGAGGACTATTTGTTCATCGTCATGCACTTTCCGGTCTATGACAAGGCCCGGAGTATCACCACGCCCAGCGAGGTGGACATCTTTATCGGGGCCAGCTATCTGGTCACCATCCACGACGGCCGGCTCAAACCTCTGCTCGGCCTCTTTGGCGCCTGCGAGTCTGACGAGGTGCAGCGCGAGCGGTATATGGGCCGCAGCGCCGGCCATCTGCTGTACCAGGTATTGGACAAGCTGGTGGACTATTGCTTTCCCATTCTGGACCGGGTCGTAGACAACATCGAAGAGATCGAAGACCAGGCCTTTGGCGAGGACGTGCGCGCCATGGTCCGCGATATTTCGGTCGTGCGGCGAGACCTCATTGCTCTGCGGCGGATCGTCAAACCTCAAATCCTCGTCATTGCCAACCTGGAGCACAAGGACCGCGATTTCCTCCACGAAGACCTGGACGTGTATTTTGGCGACGTGGCTGACGCCGTCAATCGCATCTCGGACGTTCTGGAAGACTATAAAGAGGTGGTGGAGGGCCTCAGCGACACCATTGCCACCCTCACCTCCTATCGCATCAACGAGGTCATGCGTGTCCTCACCACCATCTCGGTGATCTTACTGCCCCTGTCTCTGCTCTCGGGCATCTATGGCATGAACATAGACCTGCCACTGGACGAATATCCCTGGGCCTGGGTCATCATCTTTGGCGTGATGGTGTTCATCGTGGTGGGGATGCTGACTTATTTCCGGCGCAAGAGTTGGTTGTGAAGGGAGCACCCATGAACATCCTGGTTCTCACGGCTCACCCGGACGACGCGGAATTCTTTGTGGGCGGCACGCTGGCCCGCGCTGCTGTCCAGGGTCACGCGGTTCACATTCTCATCGCCACGAACGGCGAGCGGGGTAGCCTGGAATACACTGCCGCCGAATTGCGCGAGATCCGGCGCCGCGAGGCGCAAGAGGCCGGGCGCATCCTGGGCGCTGCGTCGGTGGCGTTTCTGGGCCACAGCGATGGCTTTTTGCGCGACGTGCCGCCCAGCCACCTGCGCGAGCAGTTGATCAGCGCCATCCGCCGGCTTCAGGCCGACGTGGTTATCACCTTTGATCCGGCCGATGTGACCGAGGACCATCCCGATCACCGGGCCGTGGCTGTGGTCGCCACCGAAGCTGCCGGCATGGCCGGCCTGCCGCTCTATCACCCCGAGCACGGGGCGGTGCAGGTGGTCCGCGAGGTGTACTATTTCGCCAAGACCCCGCGCGACACCGACAAGGTGGTGGACATAAGCGCGCACCGGGACCGCAAAATCGCCGCGCTGCATGCCCACGCCAGCCAGATGCGGTTCCTGGTGGGCGAGTTGCAGCGATTGGCCGCGCTACTGGGCGCGCCGGCCGACCTGCTGGGCATGATGGCCCCGGATCGCGCACCCGAGGCCGTGGCCCTGGCCATTGGGATGCAAGCCGCCGCCGATGGCGAGCCGCATGGCCTGGCGGCCGCCGAGTTGCTGCGCCGCCGCCCCAGCTCCCTGGAACCTGTCCTGGCCTTTACCGACTGGCGGCCGGCCGAGGCGATATAAAAGACCCGTTCCCTGGTCGGAAACGGGTCTAGCAACTCGTGTGGCGCAGCGTGACGCTAGGCAAAGTTGTACGGGTCATACCCGCCGCCCATGCCCATGCCATCCATGCCGCCCGGTCCCATCTCGTCGCCCAGGCCCAGCTCTTCCATGCGCTGCTCGATGCTCTCCATATCTTCGCCGGCCTCCATGCGACCAATGATCTCGTCGAATTCTGGCCCCATGTCCTCGCCCATCCCGTCGCTCATCTTGCGCATCCACCGGGCGATGGAGCGCGGATCGTTTTCGTCTACGCCGTCCAGCATGCCCGGGTCTGACAGGTCGTCGATGCGGGTTTCTTCCGAGCGGACCACCGACACGCGCGAGATGAGCCGGCTCGTGTGGTGGCCGCCGCAGCGCTTGCACGCTGGGCCTTCAGGCGGCTCGAACCCGTACACCAGCAGGCTAAACCGGGTCCGGCAATCGCTACATCGATATTCATAGATCGGCATCTTGTTTGCTCCTTGTTTCCTTCCCTGGAGGTTCCCTTGTCTATTGTGTATCTGGGCCTGGGCAGCAACCTGGGCGACCGTGAGGCACATCTACGCGAGGTGCTTAGCCGCCTGCAAGAGGCCGGCGTGCGCGGCGCGGCCCTGTCACCCTTGTACGAAACGGACCCGGTGGGTTATCTGAACCAGCCCGATTTCCTCAACGCCGTCTGCCGTGCCGAGACGGACCTATTCCCCCACGAACTGCTGCGCGCCCTCAAGGCCATCGAGGCGGCGATGGGCCGCGTGCCATCGTTCCGCAATGCCCCGCGCCCCATCGACATTGACATCCTGCTGTTTGATGACCTTGTCTTGGACACGTCAGACCTGGTCATCCCGCACCCACGTCTGGCGGAACGGGCCTTTGTGCTGGTGCCGCTGGCCGACCTGGCGCCGGGGCTGTGTCACCCGGCGCTGGGCTGCACCGTGGCCGAACTGCTGGCCGGCGTGGACCGCTTGGGCGTGCGCCCCTACGCGGCCACCTGACCAATTATTCGTATGTCACCTCGGCGTCCGATAGCACGCACGAGATCCACGTGTGGCCGGGGGCCAGCTTGATCTCGTTGCCGGCCTGGTCCACAAAGCGCGTTTGCTCGGTCTTGGCGGGGCGCTGCCACGTGCCCACGATGACTACCCCGTCCCGGAACACCAGCGTCGGCCCCTCGCCCATCATCTCGTACACATAGAGGTTGGTGCCGCCGAGGGCATCGTTCACGAAAATGGACTCTTCACCCTTGACGAACTGGATGATGAGGTTGCGCATCTCGATGGCCTGGCCGGTCTCTTCGGCGATGAAATCGGCCCCGTTGAACACGCGCTTGTAGAGCTTGGTGGCGGGATCGTAGGTATAGTCCACGATGGCCGAGGTGGAAAAGGGAATATTGATATGGGTGGCCGGCGCGCCCGAGGGCGCGGCCTCGTCAAAGAGAAAGCCTTGCTGCGGGGCCGGCCGCTCTTCGTTCAGCGATCGCAGCAGATCGCGCAGCTTGAGCATGTTGGTAAACATGGTGTGCTCATAGGCCACGTCTGCGCCCCGGTTCACCCGGAACAGGTATGGACTCCCATACTTGGCGTCGCTGAGCTGGATCACATTGTCGTCGCGCATCATCTTTTTGACCGGCTCGGACGCGCCCGAAAAGCACAGCGCCGAGTCGTGCTGGGGAATCAGCTCCAGGTCCATGGGCCGGGCGCTGCGCACCGGCCCCAGCTTTTCTGGCTCCTGGGTGATGAACAGGGCCGCAAAGCGGGTGAACCCATATTCGATGCGGTACTCATAGATCAGGTCGGCTTGCGTCAGCCCCACCTGGGGCCGCGCCTGCTTGTGGTTCTCGATCTTGACCAGGATGGGCCGGCGTTGGAGCGCGGCCGGGTCGTCCATCTTGAGGCCGGTAAACGGGTTGATATCAGCCGGACGGCTGGGTGTGGGCGTGAGCGTGGGCGGTGGCAAGGTGGCGGTGGCGGCCGGGGTAGCCGTGACAGCCGGCGTGGCGGTGAACGTGGGCAGCGGCGTCCGCGTGTTAAAGGGCGTGGGCGAAGGCGCCGATTCGCCGCCGCTGCACCCCAGCGGCAGCAGGGCCAGCCCTGCCAGCAAGCAGGCAATGATTTTTTTCATAGATACACCTCAACGTGCGGTCTGACGAGCGCGTGTTATTATAGCAAACCCGGGCGGTGCTGTCCACCGGCCGGCCTATTGACAGGTCGTGTTATACTACGGCTATGTAGATTGCAGTTGTTCGACCAATGAAAGGGGGTGATTCCCCGCACAACTCATCACCCAGTCGCGTTCAGAGAGGTTCAGCGTGCCACCCGTGCAGACCACACGGACAGGCTTATGGGTGTTATGGCGGGCATTCCTGGTGTATGACTGATTGCTAAGCTCGACATCGTTGTATCCTGCATAGACTGCCCAGAAGGAGGAAAAAATCGCCATGCACACTCGTCGAATCACGTTCGCTCTGATCTCTCTGCTCGTGACATTTGTATTGGCGGCCGCCCAGTGTCCCGAGCCGCCCAAACCCACCGTGCCCCGGCCAACCAGCCAGGGACCAGAGCCCACCAACATCCAACCCACCAAGACCCCGCCCCAACCCACCCAGGTGCAGCCCACCAGGACGCCCACGCCCACCACGGCGCCGGTCGTGGTGCTGCCCCAGACCCCGCTATTGACCGTGGATGACCTGATCAAGTTGGGCCTGCCGGGCTATACGCTGCCGGCTGGCATCCAGATCGGCTTTCATGGCAAGGGTGGCTATTACAAGGCCAAGTTTGCCAAGCCCGGGACCAAGATCTATGTGGCGATCAATGTCTTTGACGGGCCGATCCAGATCGGCGCGCCGTCCAACGCCACACTTGTCCCCACCGCCACGCTGGGCTTGAACTCGCTGTTCTACGAGACCACCGGCGCAGACGGCAACCGCTCTGTGAGCGGCGCGGTCCAGGTCAAGGACAATGTCATCCTCAACGTGAACGCCAGCCAGGTCAAGGTCGCAGCCGCTCCCGGCGGCCCCGCTCTCAGCGGCCCCGGCCTGGCCGCTCCGGCCCGCGGCGACGTCGACGACGTCAGCGTGGACACGGTGTTCAAGCTGGCGCAGGCCCAACTGGCCCGGCTGCCCGACTCGTTGCCCATGCCCCAGCCGGTCTCGTTCCCTACCAAGCTGGACCAAGCTGCCGGGAGTCAATATTTTGAGAGCATCGCGGTGGGTACGTCAGAAGACGGTCATGCCATCGCCCCGGCGACGGCCTTTAATGTGCAGACCCCGGTCTATATCGGCGTGGATGGGGCGACCGTGCCCTATAACGTGGGGTTCTATGACCCGGCCACCAAAACGTACCTGCTTCAGGATGTGGGGGCGCTGCCCGGCGAGCCGCTCCGCGAGTCCTACTATTTCAACTCGCCCGGCCAGTTTGAGGCCCACGTCATCGTGGGCGACGTGCTGGCAGCCGTGCTGCCGTTCGAGGTGAAATAACCCCGGACGTTGGGAGGACGCACAACTGGCCTCGGTGCAAACACCGGGGCCAGTTTTTTTGCCGGCCAGGGGGGCGAGGTAGCCCAAGTGCCCATATATTGACATGTTATGGTATACTTGGAATACGAGCGTGCTTTTGTTGTCTAGAAATTTGCTCATCACAAAAGGAGGAACTCACATGCACACCCGTACACTCGCCATTCCATTAGCCCTCATCGTGGCCCTGACCCTGGCCGTGCCTACCCTGGCCTTCCAGTCTCAGGGCGTCTGGCAGCAAGTCAACACGCCCAGCACCCCCGGCAATCTCATGGGTCACAGCCTGGTCGTCATCGACAACGACGTATACCTCTTTGGCGGCGTGGCCCCGTCCACGGAACACGCCGGCGACGCCCCGGCCCAGACCCTTAGCAATGCGCTGTACAAGTATGACCATAACATTCAGAAGTGGATCGAGCAGACACCCGGCCTGGCACCCCCGGCCCGGGGCAACCACGCCGCCAGCGTGGTGGACGGCAAGATGGTCATCCACGGCGGCACGGACGGGGCCACCGTCCTGAATGACCTGTGGGTCTATGATCCAGCCACCAAGACCTGGACCGAAAAGACGCCCTCAGGCCCCAAGCCCCCGGCCCTTCAGTATCACAAAGCCGTAGTCTCCAACGGCCAGATGTACCTCGTCGGCGGCACGACCAGCGCCGGCACCCCGTCGGACCAACTGTGGGCCTATGACACCACCGCCAGCTCGTGGACCCAGAAGACCAGCTATCCCGGCCCCTATGGCGGGACCTATGGCGCGTCTGTCTTTACCCCCGGGTCTGACATCATGGTGGGCGGCGCTACCGGCGACACCTATTACGTCTATAACCCGGGCACCAACTCGTGGGAGGCCAAGACCGCCACCAACTTTCCAAACCGCGAGTCCCCCGGCACCGCCCAGGTGGGGAGCACCGGCTATATCTTTGGCGGCCGGGACACGGCCACCGGCGAGTACGGCGTGGAGAGCTGGAAGGCTGATCTTTCAGGAGGGACGACTATATGGGAGCCGCTGCCGCCGGTGATGCCCAACATCCAACCCGACGTCGTCCTGATCCCGGAGGCGCACTCGCCTACTTCGCCGATCTGGATGTGCGCCTTTCCCGATGCCGCACAGGAGGTGGAGCCGGCCGTGCTGCTCTACGGCCGGTCCTGGACCTATGCCGCCGGCAGCCATAACCCCATCCTGGGCGACGCCGCCACCTGGCTGTTTTGGCCCGGCGGGTACGCGGCCGGGCCGCTGGACGGCATCGTCGTGTGGCCGGAAGACGCGGTGGTGGAGGTGAATCACTCGCACGTCTTTAACGCTGCCGGCCGCGACGCCAACGGCTACTATGTGCCCATCACGCCCACCTGGGGGGCCACCGGTGGCGCCATCGACAACCTGGGGCGATATACCGCCGGCGACTGGCCGGGGACCTATTACGTGGCCGCCGAGGCCCCACCGGCCAAAAGTCCCATCATGCTGCGAGACCAGGTGGCGGTGACGGTCACCGGAACCGAGACGTGCCCGGACCTGCCTCCCACCTCGTCATGGAGCCACACCTTTGCCGTCACAGGCACCTATTCGTACCATGACCGGGCCAACCCGGACCACACCGGCTCCGTGGTGGTCAACCCAGCGCTGAAACGGCCCAGCGCGACATACGAGGTGTCCATCACCAACACCGGCTTTGACCCGGTCCAGGTCGTCATCGCCCCCAACGACACGGTGAACTGGACCAACGATGACACAGTCACCCACGCCGTTGTCGGCGGCGAGTACAAGCAATATTATTACGTCTACCTGCCGCTTGTCCTGAAGAACTGAAGGGCTGGTGCTCCGGAACCAGATCACCCGCCCGCGTTCGTAAAGCGCATCATACTGCCGGGCCGGCTCCATGGTTCAGAGCCGGCCCGGTGTCCGGGCCGATCTTGACGAAACGACAGGCGCCTAGTATAATGCGCACGACATCAATACAAAGGAGTAAAGCCACATGGATTTCACCCTCACCGAAGAGCAGGAAATGATCCGCAAATCCGTGCGCGAGTTCGCGGAAAAAGAAGTCGCGCCTCGAGCGCAAGAAATCGACAAGGAACACCGATTCCCGGAAGAGATTATCCGCAAAATGGGCGAGTTGGGCTTTCTTGGCCTGCCCATTCCAGAGGAATACGACGGCGTGGGGGCCGATACGGTGAGCTATGCCATCGCCGTGGAAGAGATAAGCCGGGCCTGCGGCTCTACCGGCATCACCTTTGCCGCTCACGTCTCGCTGGCTTGCGGGCCGCTGGTCTATTTTGGCAGCGACGAGCAAAAACGCAAGTACCTGGCCCCCATGGCTACCGGCGAATGGATCGGCGCATTTGGCCTCACCGAGCCGGACGCCGGCTCGGACGCCGGAGCTACACGCACCCGGGCCGTCCGCGATGGCGACGAGTGGGTCATCAACGGCCGCAAGATATTCATCACCAACGGCTCCCTGGCCGACGTGATCATTATCACGGCCATGACAGACCCTGAAGCCGGCACCCGGGGCATCACCAATTTCATCGTGGAAAAGGGCAACCCCGGCTTCAAGCCGTGGCGTGATGAGGACAAGATGGGCCTGCGCGGCTCGGTCACCAGCGAGCTCGTGTTCGAGGACTGCCGCGTGCCGGATGCCAACATCCTGGGCAGCCCCGGCGACGGTTTCAGACAGTTCCTCAAGGTGTTGGACGGCGGCCGCATCAGCATTGGAGCCATGGCTTTGGGGTTGGCTCAGGCCGCGCTGGACAAGGCCACCGAGTACGCCAAGACCCGTGTCCAGTTCGGGCAGCCCATTGGCAAGTTCCAGGCCATTCAGTGGATGCTGGCCGACATGGCGACGGAAATCGATGCAGCCCGGCTTATGGTCTATCGCGCCGCGTGGCTCAAGGACCAGGGGGTGCGCTACACGCGCGAGGCGGCCATGGCCAAGCTCTACGCCTCGGAAGTAGCCGAGCGGGCGGCGTTCAAGGCGCTGCAGATCCACGGCGGCTATGGCTACATGCACGAGTATGACGTGGAGCGCATCTACCGGGACCAGCGATTGTGCTCCATCGGCGAGGGGACCAGCGAGATCCAGCGGTTGGTCATCGCGCGAGAAGTGCTGGGCAAGTTTTAGCGGATTACAAATTATAGGTTGCAGATCATAAAAATGAGGGGGCAGAAGGATGGCAAAGGTACTGGGGTAAGGCGATACTGAACGGGTTCGTCGTGTGGTTCATTGGGTTGGTCATCTATTTCATCCCGTCGTTCGTGTATGCGTTCTGGCTGGCGTTCCAGATGGCACCCACGACGACGGACTATATGTCCATGAGCACCCGGATCAGCCAAGAGATCGCAACTATATACTCCGAGAACTGGCTCCTGATCGGGGCTTTGATGCTGATCGCGGCACTGATCATCTTGTGGCGGGCCAGGGCAGTAGCAATGGGCACCGGGCAGAGCCGGTGGATCAATGGGCTGGTGGTGGGCGCAACAGCAGCAGTATTTTCACTGGTGTTCGTGCTCTGCGGCGGGGTTGATCTCTCGACCGTGGTGACTATCGTGGTCTACCTGGGAGCCGGGGTCGTGGGAGGATTGCTGGCCCGGGCGTAGCCTGCGCGTAACACATTCGAACGCACCACCGAGGTTGCAGCATCAGGCATCGGTAGCATTTTATTTGAACGAATACGAGCGCTTGACGAATTGCGTCTAATCTGTTATGATTGGCTCGGCGCGGAGGCGTGGTGTAGTGGTTAACATATCGGCCTGTCAAGCCGAAGATCGCGGGTTCGAGTCCCGTCGCTTCCGCCATCCACTGCAATCCTTGACATCGACTAGCGGAAGCTAGTCGGTTTGTTTTAACAACTGATTCACCCTCTCGTGACTGATGCCGAATTTTTCGCCTAGCCGACGCAGAGACCACTCCTCCGGGTTATCTTGTCTGAGTCGCCGCATCTCGGCGACCTGGTCGGGTGCGATTTTGGTTCGTCGATTGGGGCGCTTGAGGCCCTCTCCGAACGCGCTGACGTCGAAAAAGCCGGGTTCTGGCTCTGATAGACCAGCTTCCCGAAACAAGTCTTGAAATGTAGGTTCGGGCTCGATCCAGACTAGAAGATTCGTCTCGCTGTTGATGTACGCCTGTCGCACGAATTGTACGATCCAACCATGTTGTTCACGCGGCGCGGCTATTTGCCAGATAGCAAGGAGGCTTTCGAGATACTGCTGTTCATTTACTGGTTGGAGATTTTCTAGATTGCCTAATTCGGCGAGCTTGGTTTCCACTTCGGTCATATACGCGTCGTATTCAACTCGTTCAAGCGCGCCCTCGCGGTAGAGTTCCAATGTGCGGCGTTTTTTTGTTTCCCACAGCGTGCGCTGGCGGTGTAACTCGCGAACCGAGTCTTCTGCGTGTATATAGTTGCAGAATTCTATAGCCCATTGGTTCGCCAAGGGTACAGCCGCCAGCGCACGCTCCCATTGGGTAGTGACAACATCTGTGCGAATACTCCGCTCAGCATAGGGGCACTCGGTGTCGTACGAGTCGCACTTTTGCTGGGCAGCCAAAATATCGGCACGCGTATTCTGCCTGGTATAAGGACACTCGGTGCGACGTATCGCGCATTGCCATTGGACAGCCAAGACATCCGTGCGAACATTCTGCCTGGCCCACAGACACCCGGTGTCGCTTATCACACGCCGTTCAACCATGTAGGAAAAGCCTTTTGAGGTATGTGATTGGCACCGTAGCTGTCTCCGGCAATAGAAGCAGGAAATTCGTCCATTCCATATCTGTGGGGTGCAGTTGGCGGATGCCATCTGTGCTATCTAGTGCGGCGGGACTTGCGAACCTTTTGAACGCGGCGGAAAAGTTCTTCGCTGATCAACGGTTCGTGTTGACCAGGGTATTCCTGCCCTTTGTGTTTGACAATGCCGGCATAGAACGAGTTACGCAACATGGCACTTACAGTATCTTTTGAAAACGCATTGTGCCCCCAGTGACCGCTGGTACGGTAGCCTTTCTGATTGAGGTGCGTGGCAATATCACGGTCGCTGAACATACCAGTCGCGTAACTCTCAAACGCCTCGATCACTGCCGGGGCTTCATCTGCATTAGGTATGGCAACACCATCTGAGTTGCGTTGGTAGCCGAATGGTAGAGACCCATTATGCAGCCCCATGATAGCACGTTGTAGCTTTACCTTTGTTGTGTGTTTTGCTATTGCTGCGGAAAAGTATTCAGAAAAGATCGCGATCATGTATGTAAAGAGCCTGCCCTCTGGCGTGGAATAGTCGAGATTCTCGGTCGCGGATGCCAGGTTGGCCCCGCAACGGGCTACCAGTTCGATGATTTTGACGGTTACTGACATTCGCCGGCTCAGCCGGTCCAGCGAGTAGCCGACCAGGACATCTGCATCACCATCGATGATTTTGCATAGCCCTTGTTGTAGTGCTGGCCGGTTATCGATATCTTCTCTGAACGCCGATTTGCCAGGCTCGATCAGCTCATCGACTATTTCCCAGTTCTTCGATTGGGCGAACTCTCTGCAGCGATCAATCTGGGCGTCGAGACTCAGGCCATCCACCTGGTCAACTCTCGAGACTCTTGCGTATATGATCGCTCTCGGTCTTCCTGGCACTTCTCTATTACGTTGGTCTGGTTTCTTGCAGGAGAGATCTCGTAGGCGCCGTTCCAGATCAAAACGAGTTTTGGTGCGCGAACCAGCCATGTTGCTTCTCCTTTCAAGATGTATTAGAAGATGTTGACAAGTTTGAGGGGAACGAGCCTTCCGCGTTTGCGGAAACTTTTGAATGCTCGAGAACCTCATGGCGTAGAACAATGCCGGCGAGAAAGCGACAGAACCGCTGTTCTGGTGTTGCCACTTTCCATTTGAGGCCCCGATTCGGTTTTTTGGTTTGCGTGTCAACCGTGTCCATTGGCAATCCCATCAGGTCGAACGTTTGTTCCCTAGAAATTAAACTAGAGTTCCACTTTTTTATCCTCGAGCGTATTATACCAGATACCAAGAGTGGCGTCAAGACCATGTGGAACTTTGAGTTTCTGTGCGAAAACCAACATGTCGCTCCAATATATTCTGGGCGGAGGTAACAGATGCCATCAGATAGCGAACTAGTCCAATTTGTTCGCCGCGAGATTAAACGTCTAGGTTACAACCAGACACAACTCGCTGCTCGGGCAGGGTTAACCCAGCAAACGCTCAGCAAATTGACAACAGGGAAGACTATACCCAACCCGCAGACATGCGAGAAATTGGCTTATGCCCTGGAATGCGACCCGGCGTATCTGCGGCAACTGGCTGGTCACGAGGTGCCGGGGCAAGAGGAACAGACGCTCGAGGCCAGTCTACGCAGGGCGATAGTTCCTTATCTTCCTAAAGAGGCGTCCATCGAAGTAGTAGAGGAGATGGTTGCTCAATGCTTACGGGACGTTCAGGACATAGGATTCAAACATAACATCATCTTTGATATCAATTTCAAACAGGCTCGTGCTCGGCTTGACGAGTTGAACTTTGACTATCGTGCTATCGATCCCCTGAACAGCCGCGTTTTGACAGCTATCTTTCAAGGCGACCAGGTCTTTTATGTGACCGGCCAACTCAATGAACAGGGTGATGAAATCAATCGCTCTGCTATCTCAAATGTGCAATTGAACGGGGCTGACTGGGCAGAGCAACGTAGCAAGTTTCTACTGCAGGTTTGGCCATTGGCTGGCTCTTTTGACACAGGGGCTTTTTTGTCGATGCTGCAAAGCCAGGATCCCTACACTACCCATTGTTGGATACCCCAGTACGGAGATTCGGAGTTGGCATGGCAATTCCGAGCCGTCTTTCCTGCTGGGGGAGACGTAGCCTTTCAAGATAATTTGGTTCGGGAGGCACAACTGGAGCAGTTGAGTAAGGGTATAACCCCCGGTCTCAAGCGTGGGATCGAGGAAAAAGAGCGTGTGCATGCAAAGAGGCTAAAGGCGAAAGAGCAATATGTCTTATCCGAAGAGGCACTCAGGCGCCCAGAAGCAATCTTGATCAACCCAGATGCTCTGTCTTATCTGATCCTACTAGCCCAAGTTTCGGAAACAGGTACCTATTGGATTTTGCAGGGCAAGCTTTTTGACCTGGCAGAGTGCAGATGGCCAATGGCTTTGTCCGATCCGATTCCTAGTCGCAATGATGCTTTGCAGGGAACCTTTAGCAATTTGGCATACCTGGGTGGGCATTGCCTGGATATTTCCAAGATGGAACTGGAACACTCGAGAGCCGGCCGACACCATCGTATTACAAAACATATCATACTCTGTTGGAGACAAGGAGACTATCAGTTTCTTGGTGTGGCCAGTCCTGATTTGGGAATTTGGCGCGTTCTTCAGGTGAACAGGACCGAAGACAAGTTCTTTGGTATAGATGTCGCTGAAAACAAGATCATACCGGGCAGTTTAGAAGATCGCCGTGTTGGTGTTGAATTGTCATTACTCGAGCGGCGCAAGGACCTGGAGGATAGGAGTATTCGCTATGTGACGATGTGATGCCCGATGTACACGCGCATCGCTATTTCTTTTCACAGACATTGACAACCCACGCATTCTGTGGTACTCTTATGACTGACAACGGAGAGCAAGCAACGGTTTACGGTTCCTAAACCCGGCGGGGGGAGTACTGCGTGACATGCTATCTTTTGGAACTCCCTGTATCTACTTGACGACTGACGCGCCGAAAGGGGGCACACCCTTCTATTGGCGCGTCTTTTGCTTTGGGTGGCGGAGCGCCAAGTGAAAGACACGATCGCGACTAATTGTGTCATCCGGCTGGAAGACGAAACCGGCCGTCCACACGGCGCCGGCTTCATCCTCACCTCCACCCTGGCCGTAACCTGTGCCCACGTTGTCAACTACCGGACGTAAATGTACCACTTGTTTTCGGCAAGAATGTACCGGGTCTTTGCGGCCAAAATGTACCACCTCTTTTCACCCAAAATGTACCACCCGTTTGGAGACTGCGTAATCAACGTTTGTACCGGCCCTGCCCGGCTGGGGATTGACAGATTCGCTTCCCACCGCCATAATAACTGCACCTATCCATCCATTTCTGCGGAGAGTGCAGGCCCATGG
>JAHJIN010000359.1 GCA_018823415.1 Chloroflexota bacterium
AGCCACACCCACATGGCCCGCATCGGCCATCGCGGGGCTCTGGAGACGGCCCGGCGGCACCCAGTCAAGCCTGGGCTTGGTGGCTATGGGATGCTGTTCCGCATCGTACGCCAGTGGCGGCTGGAGCATCCCTCCAGCCACGAGCGGGACGTGATGAGCATCCTGGCTGACCTGGGAGCCACGGACTATGAGCGGGAAGCCCAGCCGTTGGGCGAAGATGTGCTCATCGCCGTGGATTTCTGCTTCTGGGGCCAGCACCGCCGTTGTCCGCAACGCATCATTGAGGTCAATGGGCGAGTCCACTATGACCCCCTGTTTGACCATCCCAACGTGCCGCACACCCGCCGGGAAAACGAGGCCCGTCGGCTGCGCAAACTGGAACGGGCTGGCTGGCAGGTCTTGACCATCCACTACCAGGAACTGGCCGACCGGGCGGCGGTGCGCCGACGCATCGCCGCGTTTCTGGAGCTTGACCATGAGCCCCGATGACGACGTCCTGCCGCGGGACATCATGGGCTTCTCGACCGAGGCGCGGGGTGGTGATTCACCGCGCGGCCTCTGCCTGGACCTGCTGGTGGCGCTGGACGACGAACTGCAGGCGGAGGGGATCACCGGGCAGCCGGAGGAACTGGGCCGGCGGAACCAGGCGGTCCTCTCCGGCCTACGGCCCTGCCCGCGCCAGGCCATCTGCGAGCGATACCACCGGGCCGTCGCGCGCGGCGGTCAGCCGATCAGTCGTCTGCCGGTGCAACTGAGTATCTGGTGAGGTACGAGATTTCAATCCAGCGCATGGCCAACGCCGCTGCCACGTGCAAACAAAGGATGCCCAGGAACGACACGGAGTATTCGCCTGACTGATGAGGAGAGACGACTCTGCAGCCCGAGATCACGGCGCGTAGCGTGAGACGCCGCCGGCCGTGCCGAACCACAACACCCCATCAGAGCCCATGACGATGGCCGAGACATCGTTGTCGGCCAGGCCATCGGCAGCCGTGTAGCTGGTCCAACCTCGTTTATCAAAGCAAGACACCCCACCACTCGTGCCAACCCAGATCGCGCCGTCCGGGGTACAGGTGATGGTCTCGATCCGGTCGCTGATCAGGTCATTCGCCTGGGTATAGTGGGTCCAGTTGGTCCCGTCACGCACAGCGTCCTGGGGAAAGCACGAGACGCCATCATACTCGCTGCCAACCCACAGCGTGCCATCCGGGGCCACAGCGATAGCAGCGATAAAGTTGAGCAGTGAGGGATCATCTGTCGTATAACTGGTCCAGGTGGCGCCGTCGAAACGGAAGACGCCATTGTCGGTGCCCACCCACAGCGAGCCGTCCGGCGCCACGGCGAGCGCCGAGACGCCGCTGTCCTCCTGGCCGGCAACGGCGTGCGGGGTCCAGTTCTGCCCGTCAAAGTGGAACAAGCCGTTGACGGTGTCAAGCCATAGTGTCCCATCCGGGGCGACGGCAATGGTGAAGACGTCCTGGTGGTACCACTCGCCAGGGACCGAGTAGGAGGTCCACGTTTCCCCATCGAATCGAGAGAGCCCCTTTTCGGTCCCAGCCCAGAGGACGCCCTCCGGGCTGGCAGCGACCGCATACACGATGTTGTCAGCCAGCCCATCTGCGTCGGTGTACGTGGTCCAGGTTTCCCCATCGAAGCGAGAGACGCCGCCATAGGTGCCGAACCAGATCGCCCCATCTGGAGCCATTGCAGCCGCCATGACCCAGTTGTGGATCAGGGTATCCCCTGTGGTGTAAAGGGCATGCTGGGAGCCGTCAAGGCGCACGACGCCCTGATTGGTGCCGTACCAGAGACGGCCATCTGGTTCTCTCGCCACAGCAGTGGGACCGGTGCCGCGCTGGCTGTCCGGGAGAAAGGGGAGCCGGTAGTCGGTCCAGGTCTCTCCGTCAAAGCCGGCGAGGTGGTTGGCATCGTAGAGCCAGACCGTCCCATCAGCGCCGTGGCTTGGAGAGTCACTGCCCACGATGTGCCCGGGTTTGTCCAATGGTTGCCATTTGGTGCCGTCGTAGCGCTGTATCCCATGAGCCGCGCTGGCCCAGATCTCCCCATTGGATATGCCGACGACCACGTACACGGTGCCGTCGGCGGTGTCGTCAAGCACGTACTTGTGCCAGTCAGTGCCGTCGAATCGATACACGCTGCTGCCGGGAAGCCCGTTCCGCACACCAGCCCAGACCTGCCCGTCGACCATAACCGCCAGCGACTCGATGCAATCATTGTAGGAAAAGCAAGTCGTCCAGTTGGTGCCATCCAAGTACGAGATGCCTCCGCGGCAAGTGCCAGCCCAGGGCACGCCGTCCGGCGTGATAGCCAGACAGACGACAGTGTTGCTGGACAGACCGTCCTTTGTAGTATAAGTGGTCCAACGCTCCCTGTCCAGGCACGAAATACCCCCTCCAAGCTTACCGAACCAGATCGTGCCGTGCGGAGCGGGGGCCACGGCGATGGTTTCGACGCGGTTGTTGGCGAGGCCATGTTCCGAGGTGTACTTGGTGTACGTGCCGTCGGTCAGGTTCCACCGGACCACGCCCCCGCTGCTGGCCGTCCAGAGATGGCCCGCGCGGTCCAAGACCACGTCGTTCACGTCGTTGGCGTTCGAGTAGGACGTCCAGCCGGGATGCACGACCGGTGGCGGTTGCGCGGGGAAAGCCGGCGTGGGCCCGGGGGAAAAAGCCGGCGTGGACATGGGTGTAGGCGTGGTGGGGCTGCATGCGTCTGCGAGCAAGAGTGACAATATGAGGGCCAGAACCAGCACGAACCGCCGTCGCTGCGTATCCATGTCATGTTCCTTCATGGTGCATGATCTCGAAAGGTCAGTGGCAGATAGAAGTACCGGCAGCCCCAGCCGGTGACAAACTCGTCTGCGCCGAGGTCAGGAAAGCACCAGCCCGGTCGGGCATCGCCGTCGAGGTCCGTCGTCACGCCAGCGTCTACCCCAGCGTTGATAGCCGCGCTGCCGGGGCCGAGATGATAATCGCCGCTGGCCGAGGCTACGAAGGCCGGGGCTCCCCATCGTTGATGCTGCACCATCACAGTGGCGTTGGCAGCCTGTGAGATGGTGATGGCCGTGTCGTACCAGAGAACACCGTTCAGCACCACCGAATTGCCATCGGTGACACTGATACCCACGGCGTGGTTGACCAGGATAGTATTGGTCAGGGCTACGGTGCTATAGTAGAATCCCCTCTCGGTCCACCCGCCGGTAGTGTAGATGCCACTTCCGTCTCCACCATGATTGCGAGCAATGGTAGTCTGCCGTAGTCGAGGCGAGCAAGCCTGAATATACAAGCCACCGCCAGCAATGTGGACTTGGTTGTCAGCGATCACATCGTTGGTGAATGTGGCGGCGCTCCTGTACAGGGACAAACCACCGCCATAGCGGGCACTGTTGGCAATGATAGCATTGTTGGCGAGTTCGGCGCTGCTGTCAAGCAAATTTAACCCGCCGCCAACATAAGCATTGTTCGCGGTGATGCCGTTGCTGTCCAGCGTGGCAGCGCTATGGTATAGGCATAAGCCACCACCTATCTCCTGGGCAGTGTTGGTGATAATGGTATTGCGACTGAGCGTGGCATTGCTGGCATACAGAAACAGTCCGCCGCCATCGTACTGGGCTGTGTTGTCGGAAACGGTATTGCTATTGAGGGTGGCAGCGCTGTAGCACAGGGCCAGGCCACCGCCATTGCATTCGGCAGCATACCCGGTGACCGGGGTTCTGCCGTACAAAGAAGCAAGATTCCCAGAGATGATGTTGCCGCTGAGCACAGCTGGGCTTTCGTTTAGGTACAGCCCCCCGCCGTGGCAATAAGCGGCCACGTTGCCCAAGATTTCGTTTCCATAGAGTCTGGCGTCGCTAGCTTGCAGGTACAACCCACCTCCGTTTGCGGCGGTGTTGCCAGTTATCTGGTTATTGCGCAGGATAGCCGTTGCAGTGAGCACATAGCCTCCGCCGCCATCGGCCCACCCCAATCCGACCGCATTCCCCCCAATGATTTGCAGTCCCTCCACCGTGGGACTGATGGAGCCAATGATGTAGAACACTCGCCCCCGACCTTTGGCATTTAGCGTGGTGGGGAACGTAGCCGAGTCCGGCGGGTCGCTGAAATCGGCCGGGTACCCACCCCGGATGACTACGGTCTTGCTGAGGTACACGGTCTGGGTGATGCCGGCTCGCTGGTGCACATCGGTGTAGACGCCGGTGGCGATGTGAACCTCGTCGCCTGGGTCTGCCTGGTCCACGGCGTACTGCACCGTGGCGCAGGGATGGGCCAGGTCGTCGCAGCCCCCCGTGTCCGTGCCGGTGGTCGCCACGTAGCGGATGGCACCGCCCTGGGCTTGCGCCACTGGCGGCGCGCAGCCCCACATGCCCCACACCGTCAGCGTCCCGACCAGGGTCAGCAGGCCACACGCCACGACCATCCGCCCGTTCACGTGAGCCATGAACTATCCCTTCCCATCGCATGATCCCCTGGTTGAGACACGGTCACAAGTCCGGGTGGACCCGGATGTCCCATAGCACCGCCAGGTCCGGGCGGCTCTCCAGCATGTGCACGCCGGTGGTATCAAAGGGGTCTGGCTAAAATGACTTGGAAGACTGGGGGATTGAAAAACGCTGCCTCATCAGCTATCATCAGGTCGCTCTGGCAGTCCGATGATCTGAGGAGGTCCCTGATGTCTTCCGACTCTGATGGTATGATCCAAGAATTGCGGCACGGTTTCCAAGAGTTGATCGAGTACGTGACCGGCGCAGGCGCTCAGTCACGCACGGCCTATGAAGTGGAACTCCATTTGTTTCGCCAGCTATTGGCCCTGGGCGCTCAATTACTCCGGCTGTTTTTGGTTCGCCGGGCGGCGGTGCGGCCCCGCGAACCGGTCTATGCGGCCGACGGCGTACCGCTACCCTACCACGGGCAGAGCCGCACCAGCTACTATTCCGTGTTCGGCAAGGTGCAATTTGAGCGGCCCTACTTCTATGCGGCGGACCATGGCGGCGTGTGTCCGCTGGACGCGGCCCTCAGTTTGCCGCCGCGCTGCTACTCCGACCTGCTGCGCGATTGGGCCGGGTATGACGTGACCGAGGATTCTTTCGACACGGCCATCCAGTTGTTGGCGCGCATCCTGGGGTTCTCCCTGGCCAAACGGGCCCTGGAAACCAGTGTCGCCGAGGATGCCCAGGATGTCGCCGCCTTCTATGACCAGAAAGCCGCGCCGCCAGCCGCCCAGGCAGGCCCCATCTTGGTCGTGCAAGCCGACGGGAAGGGCGTCCCCATGGTCCAGCCGCAAACCCCGGCGAAACCAGCCCGGCTAGGCAAGGGCCAGCAGCGGACCCAGAAGAAGGAAGCGGTCGTCACGGGGATCTACACGATCACGCCTTATCAGCGCACGCCCCAAGAGGTCGTGGACGCCCTCTTGCACGCCCAACAAACCCCACCAGCAGCCCCCGCAGCGGTCTCGGCCGCCTCATCCCGGCCTGCCCCGGCTCACAAAGAGGTGTGGGCTACCCTGGCTGGCAAAGACATCGCCTTGACCCGCTTGCGCCAGCGCGTCACCCAACGCGACCACGCCCCAGTGACCCAGCGCGTGGCCCTCACGGACGGCGCCGCCGCGTTGCAGGCTCAGGTCCAGGAAAAGTTGCCCGACTTTGAACTGATTCTGGACATCATCCACGCGGATGAGTATCTCTGGGATACCGCCAATGCCCTCTATGGGGAAACAAACCCCGACCGCAGCACCTGGGTCGGCACCCAGTTGGTGCAGATCCTATCGGGCCAGACCGCCACGGTCATCCGCACCTTGGACACCCTGGCGCAAGAGGAGACCTGTACCCCAACGCAACGGGAGGTCTTGCGCAAAACCAGTGGCTACTATCAGCGCAACTTGCCCTACATGCGCTATGACCACTATCTGGCCCACGGGTGGCCCATCGGCACGGGCGTGATCGAAGGCACTTGTCGACACCTGGTCAAAGACCGCATGGAACAAACCGGGATGCGCTGGACGCAACCGGGGGCTCAAGCGATCCTGGACTTGCGCGCCGTCCGCGTCAATGGCGACTGGGATGCCTATCAACGGTTCCGGCGCCAGCGGCAACATGACCGACTGTATGGCACCCCCTTACCAACGGTACCAGTAGTCGAAGAGGCCGTTCTGGCCCAAGCAGCTTGAGCGGTCCACTGCCTAAGTCATTTTAGCCACACCCAAGTCATTTTAGCCACACCCGTATCAAAGGCCACGGTCGCGCCGCCGACCGGGCGGTCGCCGTCCCGGGCCAGGAAAAAGCCCCGGTGCTCGACGTCGAACTGCGCCGGCCACTGGTCCGGGCCTTCTTCCTCGGAAGCGTCGTAGTCTTTTACGTACGCCGGCGCCACCGGGACCTCCCGCAGCCGGAGGCCCCCCAGGCCGCCGGCGAGGGGCTCGACCTGGAGCACGGCTCGCACCGCGAAGGCGCTGGGAGTCTCGGCGTAGTGAGCGAGCTGGTCGGGGCCGATCTCCTGGATGTGGACGGTCATGGGTTACTCTCCGGCCCGCAGCGAACGGCGCGCATCACCAGCCGGTCGCCCTGCCGGGTGACCGGCATCGCCAAGTCAAACCGATCGACCGCGACGCTGCAGGCCAGATCCGCCGCCGGGAACTCGGGGCGGGCCGGGTCGGCGAAGGCCTGGGCCGCGCGCGACGCCTGCACGCGGCGGACGATGGTGGGAATGTCTGGCCTCTCGCCCCGCAGCAGGGCCGCGATGTAGTCGGCCCCAGCGGCGTCCTCGTCGCCCCACCCGCCGGGCCATAGGCCAGTGAGGACGAAGGTCACCGTGTCCGGGGCCCGGGCGCGGATATAGCGGGCCGTCGCGCTGGCGCAGCACAGGCTGCTGGCCAGGAGGACATCGGCCCGGACGCTGCGCACCACGCCCTGGGTACCGGCGCTGGTGCGCTGGATGAGGCGGCGGCCGGTGAGGTCCCGGTCGATGAGGGCCGCCGGGGAGTTGCCCAGGTCAAAGCCGGCCACGGGCAGCCCATCGACCTCGCCCATGGCCAGGGCGCCCGGCAGGCGCGCCCGCAGCGCCAGGGCCTCCGCCACGGTGCTGACCAGGAGGATCTCCCGGGCGCCGGCGGCGAAGGCGAACGCCGCCGTGGTGAACGCCCGCAGCACGTCGATGACCACCACGGTGCCGGTGGCCTCACTGCAAGTGTCCAGCGAGGCGCGCGAGATCCTCATGGTCGGCGGGTGTTCCGTGGTGTAGCATCCATCCCCAGTTACCGCCCTACCGGTAGCGCAGCTCGGTGATGATCGTGACGGACTGGTCCTCACCGAACTCGACCTGGCGGATGCGGTTCTGGGCATCGCGCACCGTGATGGTGTGTGGCCCCTGGTGCAAGACGGCGTCTTGGTAGGCCACGGCGCCGGGGATGGGGTGGCCAGCCTGGTCGTAGGCCTCCAGGTGGTAGCGCGCCGTGGCCCCGTGGAACGTGATGGTGACCGCTTGCAGCGGCCAGTCGAAGGCCAGGCGGATGTTGCGGGCGACGTGCTGGGCGGGGTCGTTCTCCAACACCATCGCCAGGCAATGCTGCGTTGCACCGTAGGCCCCGGGGAGGATCGCCGGCTGGGCTTTCACGGCGGGGGCATAATGCTCAGGGTCCGGGGCCAGGGCCACGCCGTAGGCCAGGAACTCGGGGCCCTGGAGCAGGACCGGCTGGGTGATCCGCGCCCCATCCGGGTAGCGGTCGAAGGTGACCACGGTCTCCCCGGTGCCGTAGCGGTGGATCAGTTGCTCCAGGTGCCGCTGGCACACGGGGCAGAAGGGGAGGTAGGCGAATTGTGGCAGACCGCGGCCCCCCATGCCCATCAGGCAGAAGCCATCCCCAGTGGGTCCATCCGTGGGCTTGAACCAGTTGGGGGCATTGGCGTCGGGGTAGCACCCGATCTGGAAACTGGACTGGCCCATGGCCGGGAGCTGATCGGGATGCGGGTGCACCTCCAGGCCCCACATAGCGCCCCACTTGTCCTGGCAGGTGCAGCCGGGGCTTTTGTCAGCCACGTTGGGATACGCGGGGGGCACCGTGTTGTCTATGGTTCGATGGCTCTGGTACTCGTCCCCCAGGTGTCCGAAGGCATGGCTGAACTCGTGGACCAGGACCACTTCCTCACCGATGGCCATGGTCACCCAGTTCACCGGCGCCTCGTACGGCGAGATGCCTCTCTTTTCCAGCCGCGAGTGCCCGCTCACGTTTCCCGCCGCCGGCTGGCCGACGAAGAATACGATGGTGTCACCGTTCTGGGGGTCGAACCCGGGCACTGCGGACTGGACCCATTGCAGTACTACGGGCTCGTGGGCAAACAGAGCCGACTGCTGCGGGCTCATATCGTCGCTACGAGTCGCGTCGAGGCGCCAGGCGGCGATGCGCGAGAGATAGCGTTTGAAGAACACGTGCTGGGACAAGTACGACCACAGGGTGTCCACGCGCTGCGCAAAGTCGCTGCCGGGGCCCACCGCGCCAAAGTGGTGGGACGGCACGAACGCGATTCGCAGCGGGGTGCCGGGTTCCGTGGGGGAGTGTAGTTGCGTCATGGTTTGCTCCTCCTGTCATATGGTCTGTCTGGTGGTCTCGGTTGGCCTGAAGGTATTATAGCACACCCGCTATGGGAACACAACGAATGGAGGTGAGCACGCAAATGAAGACCTGTACGGTGATGCAGCGCCTGGTCACCCGGCTGCTGGCGCAGCACGGCGTGGACCTGGCCGACCCGGCAGCCTACCTCAAGCTCAAGGTGAGCGGCTTCATGCCCCTGGTCGTCGAGCGCATCGGCCCGACCCGCCTCAGCATCGCCCACTATTATGTGCACGATGAATGGTCGGGCGAGCTGGTGGCCGACCCGGACGTGGAGATCTTTACCGGCTATGACCCATGGGTCCCCCTGGCCATCCAGCATCCGCCGCCCTTTGGCTACCTGGTGGCAGCCGAGCTATCAGCCGATGGGCGCCAGATCGAGCGCCTCAACCGCCGGGCCCAGGCGGACCTGGCGGCCTTTGTCAACCAGTGGGCCCGGAACCTGCAGGCCCAGGGTTTCCTGGACCGGGCCACGGTGGTGGACCAGCAGACCCAGCCAGAGGATCCGGTTACTACGCCGGTCCCTGCTCCGCCGCCGGCGGATCCGCAGCAACTCGGGCTGTGGTGACGGACGATGCCGCGCCACGCCCGGCCCAGCCCCGGTGCCACCAGCAGTCGGGGCCGGCTCACTCATCACGCGCATCGAGGAGGAGGCAGATGATCAACGCCACCGATATCCGCGCCATCCTGGCCGTGGCCATCGAGGCCTACCAGGACTACCTGACCGCGGTCGTGCGGCCGGAGGAGCTGCCGCTCAGCGACGATTTCTTCCAGACGGCCGCCGCGATGTACCGGGTCGCCGGCGCCGTCGACGCGCGGGATCTGGCCCGGGACGCCGGCCAGGTCATCGCGCAGGCGGTCGCGATGATGGCGCAGGCCGGGCTGGGCGACCAGATCCCCTGGGACCGGCTCCCGCCTGACGTGGGCCTGACCGGCAATGGTTCCCCAGCGTCGGAGAGCCCCGGTGCCGCGCCCGTCCGCTATCCCCGGACCCGGCCGTCGTGATTGCCCGATCAGTGGCCGGCCGGGACGCCTGGCGAGTGCACCGATGCCC
>JAHJIN010000360.1 GCA_018823415.1 Chloroflexota bacterium
GAAGAGCGCGGCGTCGTGGCTGCGGCCTCCTACCCGGCCCGGGCCTTTGGCATCCGCTCGGCGATGCCCATGTCCCGCGCTCTGGCCCGGTGCCCCCAGGCCATCGTGTGCCCGCCCCGGCACCGCCTTTACGGCGAGTATTCCCGGCGGGTCATGGCCATCCTGCGTGCGGTCACCCCGCTGATGGAACAGATGAGCATCGACGAGGCCTATCTGGACGTGACGGATCAGGTCGATGTCTGGGAAGACGCTATCGCCGTGGCGCAGCAGTTGCAGACGCGAGTCCGGGCCGAGGTGGGTCTGTCGGCGTCGCTGGGCGTGGCGGCGAACAAACTGGTGGCCAAGGTGGCCTCAGAGCAGGACAAGCCCGGCGGGCTGACGGTGGTGCGGCCCGGAGCGGAAGCGGCCTTTCTGGCCCCGCTGCCGGTGCGGGTGCTGTGGGGCGTAGGCCCGGTGACGGCGGACCGGTTGGCGCAATTGGGCATCACCACAGTGGGCGAGCTGGCCGGCTGGCCAAGGGCCGAGTTGCAGGCCCGTTTCGGCCAGCACGGGGCCGAGATGGCGCAGCAGGCTCAGGGGCTCGACTCCCGGCCGGTGGTGGTAGAGCACGAGGTCAAATCGGTGAGCCAGGAAACCACCTTTGCCCAGGATCTGGCCGAGTTAGTAGCCCTGAAGCGGCAGTTGTGGGCCTTGAGCCAGGGCGTGAGTCGGCGGCTAGAGCGGGCCGGGCTGGCGGCGGGCACGGTGGGGATCAAGTTGCGGTATAGCGACTTTACCACGCTCACCCGCCAGACCACGCTGGCAGTGCCGACCCAGGACGAGATTGTCATTTACCGGGCCGCGCTGACGCTCCTGGAGCGAAACTGGCAGCCGGGGCGTCCGGTGCGGTTGCTGGGCGTGGCCGGGCAGCGATTAGCGCCGCCGGCGGGCCAACTAATGCTGCTGCCGCCGGCCGAGTGAGCCCGACGAAACCACCCGGGCCGGGGGGCCGGACGGGGACGTCCGCTATTGGCGCGACGCGGCCGACGTCCATCACGGGCTCCAGCGCGCCCTGAACGCGATCATCGTAGGGTAGGGACAACCAAGAACAGCGCGGAGGTGAGCCATGCGACGCAATATGCCAGACTTTCGGGCCAAAGCCAGCGCAGACCAGGCGCGCTTGGGCCAGGCTGGAGCCCTCGACCTGCTCGACGCGGGCCGAGCCTGGGACCTCGCCCCGGCGCTCCGGGCTGGCGGGTCGGTCATCTTTCCCCACGCCAGCCTGGAGGCCTGTGGGCATCAGATCGCCGCGGCCGTGCACGCAGGCCTGGACAGCGGCGCAGCGCGCGTGCTGGTGCTGGGGGTGCTGCACGCCCAGACGCCCGAACTGGCGGAGGCGCGCGAGCGCGTCGCGCACGGCGGCGCCGTCGCTCAGGAACCGACCTGGGGGATTCAGGGACCGGGACTGGCCGGCCGCGCAGACTGGCGCGCCGAGTTTTCGCTCGCCAACTTCCGGTTTCTCTGGGAGCAGGAAACGCAGCGGCGCGGCAGCGCCGGGCCGGAGCTGGTGATCCGCTACCCCTACCTGGTCGAGGGGCGCCCGGATCGGTTGCCGGGGATCGGGGAACTGCAGGAGATTGCCCGGGATGCGGCAGTCCTGGTGACCACGGACCCGTTTCATCACGGCATCGGCTATGGCGAACCGCCTGAAACCGCGCTGGCCCCTGAGCAGGGCGGGCTGGAACTGGCCCGGCGCCAAATCGCCACAGGGCTGGACCTGCTGCGTGGGGGCGATTATGCGGGCTATCACCAGCATTGTGTGGCCGCCCGGAGCGATGGCCGCGACGTGGGGCCGGTGCTGCGCTACCTGCTCGGCCCGGTGGACGGGCGCATCCTGGACCTGATCGCCGACGATATGGCGGCCATGTACCAACAGCCGGCCCCCACCTGGGTGGCGGGCGCCCTGATCGAACTACAGCCGGTTGAGCCTCGGTGACCATAGACGCCGACTGGAGGGGCCATGACCGAACCGCTGCGGATTGCAGACTACGGGCCGATCCGGATCATGCAGATCCAGCGGCCGCCTGGTTATCGTGCGCCGGCATCGACAGCAACAAGCACAGCGAGTGGGGGGCTGAGGTGTGCAGTCAGGCCATGACGCCGGCATCGCGGATTGCCCCGACGCGCCCCCGGCGCATCGTCGTGGTGGGCACCAGCGGCTCCGGCAAGACGACCACCGCGCGCCAGCTGGCCGAACGCCTAGGCTGCCCCCACGTGGAGCTGGACGCGCTACACTGGGAGCCGAACTGGGCCGAGGCCCCGCTGGACGTGTTCCGGGCGCGCGTGACCGCGGCCCTGGCCGGCGATGCCTGGGCCACCGACGGCAACTACAGCCAGGTCCGGGACATCGCCTGGGGCCGGGCCGATACCGTGGTGTGGCTGGACTATTCGCTGTCCGTGATCCTGTGGCGAGTGGTGTGGCGCACGCTCCGGCGGACGCTGACCCGGGAGGAGTTGTGGAGCGGCAACCGCGAGACGCTGCGCCAGGCGCTCTTCAGCCGCGAGTCCATCGTCCTGTGGTCGCTGCAAACCTACCGCCGGCGACGCCGGGAGTACCCGGCCCTGTTCGCCCGGCCCGCATACGCCCACCTCACCATCGTGCACCTTCGCTCCCCACAGGCTACCCGGGATTGGCTATCGAGCCTGGCCGCCATCTCTGATCGACCGTCCGCTATCGGCCAGGAGCCTATACGATGAGCAATGGCCAATCCCGGAAGCGTGGCTGGCACTTCTGGCGCAACCTGCTCCTGGTGGGGCTGGTGTGGGGCACCATCATGTGCGCCCTCGGCGGCGCGATCGATGTGGATACGTTGACTCGCCCGGCGCGCCGGTCCGTCACTGACATTACCCCGGCCGACCGGGGCCTGGACTATGAGCGAGTCACCTTCGCCGCCC
>JAHJIN010000361.1 GCA_018823415.1 Chloroflexota bacterium
GGCGAGATGCGCTCCAGCAGCAGCAACCCCCTCACCGACTATCGCTTTACAGGGCAACGATTTGAGAGTATGATCGGTGGGCTTTATGACTATGGTGCGCGCTTCTATGACCCGCTGCTGGGGCGGTTTGTCAGCGCGGATACGGTGGTGCCGGGGGCGGGGAATCCGCAGGCGCTGAACCGCTACGCCTATGTGCTCAACAATCCCCTCAAGTACACCGACCCGACCGGGCACGCGAATGATCCTGGAGGCGCCATCACTGGAGAGTCCCAAAATGTATCGCCGCAGTCGCCGCCACCGGCACAGTCGCCGTCGTCACCATCACCACCGCCGCCGCCACCATCCGATGACGAGATAATCCCGCCCTGGCAATTTTGGAGATTTGACGCCTTTGGCGTTAGGGGTAACTTGTCTGCCGCACTTGTATTGGGTGGGTCTATCAACTTCGATGTGTTCTGGAACAAAAACACGAACGAACTTAGTGTCTATGCAACGCCGGGTGGGCAAGCAGGAGCCCTGTTTGGTGGGGATCTCACCCTGGGCTTTATCGAGATTGCCAACTTGGCTGCTAACGAAGATTACAGGGAGTGGGCCGTTGGAGTGGGAGGTACAGGTGCTGTCGATGTAGTAGGAGTAGCAGCAGAATGGTCCTATTCCACGGAAGCGGGCAGTGAAGGGAAACGACCCCAAACATGGTTTGTTGGCTATGCTATGGGTGGAGAATTCGGGGTCTATGGAGATGCAGGCTATGCAGTAGAACTTGCACGGATGGCTGAACAGTCTGGAATCACTATCCTCCCAGATTTCCGGTTAAATTTCTTCCCAGACTCTACTGCTTACGATCCCTGGCCTTGGTAATACTGAGTCTTACTGTGAATTCCACTTGTTCAGGAGAAGAATATGAACATCAAGTACTACCAATACTACCATTTCGGGAATCTGCTTCAAAGAGTTGGCAGTTGGCTAATGCTGCTATCTCTCGTGGTCTTTACCGTAGCAGCGATCCCGCAGCAACCGGATGCTCTTATTTGCATGCTTCCGATGATTCTGTTTGTCCTACCTATTTGCTTATTCAACGCCTACATGTATCCACGAGTGGGAGTCTGTGATGCGGGGGTATCGATCACTTTCTTGTTGAGGGAGATTTTGATCCCATGGGAGGACATTGTTGATGTCAGAAAGACTTGGTTCCTCCCAAGAGCTATAATAGTTCGCGCTCGCAGAATCACCCCATTTCACATTGTCTATGGTATGGTCTATTCAAGTTCACTATTTCCCAGTTTCTTGATCTCTTCCAGCATCGACAATTATCGTGAACTCGCTGCGGAGATCCAAAAACGGATCCAGAGCTGGGATGCCTAGCATTCAAACGCTAATGACTCCATAAGATCACCTTGAAGGCACTGAGGAACCCCCTCAGTGCCTTCAGTCGTATCAGGGGTTCAGTAGTCCACCACTGCACCTGGATCACTGCCCTTGCCTACGACCAGGCGGACTACGGCAAGAGCGTGGGCCAGCGTACCCGCATGGCCTATGGCGGCAACAACAACTACTACTACTACAACGGGGCGCGGGGGCAGTTGAGCCAGGTCCGCCAGCGCGTGGACAGCGTCAACTATAACACCTGGTACACCTACGACTCGTTGAGCCGCATCGTGACCACCAAGTACCCCGACAACGAGGTGGTGACGACGGGCTATGATGATCGGGGCCTGCCTAACTCGCTGACCGGCAGTACCCCCTATGTCAGCAGCACCGCCTACAACGCCCCGGGGCAAGTCGAGCTGCGCGTGCTGGGCAACACCCGCCAGGTGGACTATGTGTACTACCCCTGGACCACGCCCACCGGCCGGGGCCGGGTGCAGCAGATCCAGACCGGCACGACCGGCGACCCCACCGAGCGGCAGAACCTGAGCTACACCTATGACGCGGTGGGCAACGTGACCCAGATCGTCGACGGCAAAGCCATTGAAACCTGGACCTACGCCTACAGATGTAATGGCTTGTCAAGGGGGTCCTGTTGCGGTCTGGCACAGGGTTAGCGTACTGAGCGCAGGGCGCAGGAAAGCGCCCGCGCGCCCGGCAGATCTGGCGGCGGCGGTACGTGAGGGAAATGTGGTCTCACCCTGGCCCAGCCCGCGGTCAGTGAGACCGGGGTTGGAGGGCGGGGTCAGGCGCTGGCGGGGGCCAGGCTGGACGGCGGGAGCGCGATCATCCGCTGCCCCCGCGACACCGCCTCCAGCTCGCGGCCCAGGTGGAGCCGGTCGAGTTGGGCGCGCACATAGGCCGCCCGGGATTGCCCGGCGGGACGGTGGGCGCGGCCCAGGCGCTCGGCGTGGGCCAGCAGCTTGCGGGCCACCAGCTCGGGCGCAGCGAAGCGGTCGGCGGTTTCCTCGGTGAGCACGTGCCACACGGCCACCAGGAGCTTGCGCGCGATGGCCACGATAGCCTTGTTGCGCCCCAGGCGCGGCTCCAGGCGGGCCAGTTCGGCCTGCCAGTGCGGATGCACCCGGCTGGCCGTCTGGGCTGCCTCGACCATCGCTGCCCGGATATCGCGCCGGCCAGCCTTGGTGATGCCCCCGGTGCGGCGGGTCAGGCCGCTGTCATGGACCCGGCTGCCCAGCCCCGCGTAACCGACCAAGTGCTTGGCCGCGGGGAAGCGGGCGATATCGCCGATGGCGGCCAGCAGGGTCAGCGCGGTGATCAGCCCCACACCCGGCAACTGGATCAACAACACCACGCGCTCGTCCAGAGCGGCCAGGGCGGTCAGGGTCTCTTCCAGACGGGCGATCTGGGTCTTGGCGAAGGACAGAGTATCCAGGTCGCACTGAATGCGCGCCTGCTCTGCCAGGCTCAGGTCCAACTGGCGCCACCAGGCGTGGTTGGCGGCGGCAAAGGGCGCGCCATCAGGTGGGGCCAGATGATAGCGGTGCAGCACGGCATGGAGGCGGTTCTTGGCCTGAGTAGCCAGGCGCACCATCTTGGTCCGTTGGGCCACCAGGGCCCGGTGGTCGCGGACGTCGGTCGGGGGGACCCAGACCGATGGCAGCAGGCCCACGGCGTGCAGGCGGGCCAGGGTCAGCGCCGCGATATTGTCCGTCACAACGCCAGGGCCTTGCCGTGGTCACTTGGGCGCGCGTGATCAGGCTCACGTGCGGGGGATGGACCAGGGTCACCGAGTGCACGTGGGGGGCCAGATCGTCGTGCAACTGAAAGGCATTGGTGCTCATCTCCAGGACGACGGCATCCTGGGGCGTGAGGGTCTGGCGCAGCCAGGCGTCCAGGCGCGAGAACTGGACCCGCTGGGGGCCCAGTACCTGGTTGAGCTGCGGATCGACCCCGCAGGCCACCAGGTAATGCTTGTGACCGTCCAGGCCGATGAAGCGCGTCGGGGCGGGTGGTGCAGTGGTCATGGGTGACAACTCCTTTCATGGTGGGTGGGGGTCAGCCGGACCCATGGTCGGCCGGGCGCGGCCATTTTAGGGCGGGTACTTCACACACAGATGCGGGCTGGGCCGCATGTACACGGCCTTCCCAGTTGAGTGGAAGCGAACGGGCAGTCAAACACGACGGCGGGCTGGCCCCCACAGGGCTTCCCATAGGCGTAACGACTGGCCCTCACGTAAGCACCCGAGGCTACGTCTCCGTTCCTCAACGGCTCCATTATGCCTCAAGCCGCGCCCGGCCGCAAGTCCGAGGCGTCCCGCGAACTTGCGGTTAACATACTAACATAGGGATTCACGGGTGGGGCACTTTTTAGCCCCCCATGTTGTGTCACGGGCTTGACACTTTGGCCGAATGTGGTAGCATAGCCAGTGATCTCAGGATGAGGAGGCTGGCTACCCATGACCGAGAAACAACGCCGCAGTCAGCGGCAGACCATTGATCTGGAACAACTGCAACAGGACCCGCATAGTTTTCTGGCCCTCGCCCCAGATGACGAGGCCGTGCGCCAGCTGGAGATGTTCCGCCTGTACCAGGCTGGGTATGCGCCCGAAGACATCTGCGCCGCGTTTGGCTACGCCGGGCGGACCTACTTCTATGCCCTCTACGAACGCTTCCAGGAGGGCGGCACGGCGGCGCTGCTAGACCAGCGCGGCGGGTCGGCTCCTCGCACGCGGACGCCCGAGCGGGAAGCGCAGGTCATTCGGGCCAAGGCGTTGCAGCCCGAGCTGGGCGACACCGAGTTGGGGCAGCGGTTTGGCCTGGATCGCGCCACGGTCTACGAGTTGCTGCGGGAGCACGGCATCCAGGACTTGCATCGGGTCGTGACGGACCAGCCCGAGACCCCGGCCGCGGAGGAGCCCGTGGGTGAAAAAGGGGGCTCCAAATCGTCCCGTGCCCCCACGCCTTGAGCCTGACCCTGGTGCCGCTCCTGGACCGGACGGGCTTTTTCGCCGCCTTGGCCGGGTTGCAGGTGACCTCCGCCACCGCCGCGTACGACGACGTGGTGTTCCACCTGTGCCTGCTGTGGGCGCAGGTCTGGGGTCTCCCGCGGCTGTCCCACCTCAACGATCAGCCGGCGGAGGAGTGGGCGATTCCGTTCGCGAAGCGCGCGCCGCGCCGCCCCGACTATGACACGGTGCAGGGCTACCTGGCAGCGGTCCTGGATCAAGACGGGGCGCTGGACGCGCACCATCCTGACCAAGTACGCGCGGGGGGGCTGATTGACACCGCCCAGGTGCACACGCTGCAGCAGTTCGCGGCGGCCGGACTGTTCCGGGAGCCGGTGTGGTATCTCGACGGGCACACCGTAGAGTACTATGGCGCCGAGTCCATCGGGCGCACCCGCCATGGCACCAAGCACACCAGTGTGCGGGGCGTGGTCGAGTACTGTCTGTTCAACTGGGCGCCGGCCCTGACCGTCCATCGGCCCGCCGACTGCCATCTGAACGCGGTGCTGCCAGCACTCGTCACCCAGGCCAACGCCCACCTGCCGCCAGACCGCCAGATTCGGGTGATCGCCTTCGACAAAGAGGGCTACGATGCCCACTTGCTGCGCTGGTGTGACGACCACGACGTGATCCCCATCACCTGGCTCAAGGCGACGGCGCCCAACCGCCAGACCCTGGCGGCGCTCCCCGCGGCCGAGTTCGTGGATCTGCCCGCCCCGTTGGCTATGGGCAAGGCGGGCCAGGAATACCAGGTGGTGCGCCTCGCCGAGGCGACCGTGCCCATCCCCGACCACCGGGCAGTCCGCACGGTGGTCCTGGAGACCGCCGCGGGCCGGCGGTTCGGTATCCTCACTCATGCCTTGCGGCCCGAGGAAGGCGCGCTCGACAATGAGCGGGTGCTAACCACTGTGGCCGTATTGGAGGCCATGCGCCTCAAGCAGCGGATCGAGAACTATTACAAGCTCTGCCGCCACGAACTGGCCGGCGATGCCATCCCCACCCACCAGGTGCATCTGCTGACCCAGACCGAGCCGTATGACTGGGACCTGGAACAGGCCTTGGTGGAGCGGGCCCGGCGGCAGGTGGTCCAGTACCAGGCCGATCAACAGCGCTACCAGGCCGCGTTGGCCGCGGCGGAACTGGCCCCGGCGGAGTACCACACCCTGCACCAGCGCGCCGCGCGACTCCAGGCGCAGGCCCAGACCCGGCTGGCCCAGCGGCAGGCCGCCGTTGCGCAGGTAACGGGCGATCTGACCACCCAGCAGCATCAGCGCACGTATCCCGTGCAGCGCCTGGACGTGCGCAAAATGACCCTGCTGAACCTGTACCAAGCGCACGCCTACGTGGCCCTGAAACTGCTGGCCGAGGAACTGGGCCTGGCCGGGATGGGGCCAGCGCGCCTGCGGCGTGAGCTCTTGGTCTTTGGGGACCGGGTCGAGATTGACCCCGCGCGGCAAGTGCTGACGGTCTATGCCCGGCGCATCCCCCGCGCGCGGGTCCGCTGGGCCTACGAGCAGTTGTGCGCCCGCCTGGCGGATCGCCCGGCCACGTTCCCCCGCGCTGGGGTGCCCTACCGCGTGGTGTTCAGTTGGTAAAGTGCGAACATATGTGCGTCCGAAATAGACGACGACGCCTGTCGTCAAAAGTCAGGGGAGCCGTGAATCCCTATAACACGATGCCGTGGGGAACGTCAAGACGATCCAGGATTACAACGTCACGGGGGGGATGCAGACTCAGACCTTCAACTATGACGCCCTGAACCGGCTGAGCACCGCCACGGTCAGCGGCGGCAGCGGCGGGCAGGGGCAATACA
>JAHJIN010000362.1 GCA_018823415.1 Chloroflexota bacterium
CCTTGCTCGTCAAGCTATTCGGCCGGACGGACGTCGAAGTGGAGCGCTTTGCCGGGCGGGCCGGTCAAGTCCGGGACCTCGGGGTCCGCCGCGCCGTCATGGGCAGTGCTTTCTTTGTGACCATCGGCCTGCTCGGTGCTGTCGGCACCGCGCTGGTCTATGGCATTGGTGGTTACCTGGTCATCCAGCAGGTCTTTACCATCGGTACTATCATTGCCTTTGGCTCCTACCTGGGTAATCTGTACGGGGCCCTGCAGTCCCTGACCAATGCGCCCGTGGACTTTGCCACCTCGATGGTCAGCTTTGAGCGCGTCTTTGAGGTGATCGACCTGCCAGCCGATATCCCGGTGCGGCCGGGAGCGCTCGTGCTGCCAGCGGTCCGCGGCGAACTGGTCTTTGACGATGTGTCGTTCCGGTACGACACCAGTGGGGAGTACCTGCTCGGTGCCGTGCGGCGCTTTGGCCAGATGGACCGGGTGACCGCGGCCCTGTCCGGGAGCCAGTCGCCAGATGGCGAGCCTGACGGCGACTGGAGTGCGCTGATCGCGCGCAGTCAGGCGCGCGACGACGCCCTGGAACACGTCTCGTTCCGCGTGTCGCCGGGCCAACTCGTCGCGCTGGTCGGTCCGAGCGGTGCGGGCAAGACCACGCTCACTTACCTGATCCCGCGCCTCTATGATCCCACCAGCGGGCGTATCCTGCTCGACGAGCACGACCTGCGCGACACCACGTTGGATTCACTGATGGCCCAGATTGGCATGGTAACGCAGGAGACGCACCTCTTCCACGACACGATCCGCACCAACCTGCTGTATGCCCGGCTGGATGCCTCGCCGGCGGATCTCGAGGCGGCCACCCGGGCGGCCAACATCCACGAGTTCATCATGGATCTGCCCGACCGGTACGAGACCATCGTCGGGGAGCGCGGCTACCGGCTGAGTGGCGGGGAAAAGCAGCGTCTGGCCCTGGCCCGCGTCATTCTAAAAGACCCGCGCATCCTGGTACTCGACGAGGCGACCAGTTCGCTGGACAGCGAGTCCGAGGCGCTCATCCAGGAGGCGCTAAAGCGGGTCATGGCCGGGCGCACCAGCATCGTCATCGCGCACCGCCTGAGCACCATCCTCGCCGCGGACCTGATCCTGGTGCTGGATCGCGGGCAAATCGTCGAACGTGGTACCCACGCCGAGTTGCTGGCGCAGGGCGGGCTATATGCCCACCTGTACGAGACCCAGTTCCACCGGGCAGCTGACCCGGAATCGGGCCGGGAACCACGTTGATGAACTGCCTGCTGGAACAGCGGGCGCGTGCGACAGAGCCGGCGTGACGAGCATCACCACTGATCCAAGCCGCGCGCCCCATAGTATAATGATCGTCACGCTGCCATTACGTCATTCAAAGTGCGCCCTATCCTGTTCGGCCTTGTAAGATCGGGCAAAACGGGGTACAATGTGAACCGAGTTCCCACTTCCTCAGCACGAGCCGGCGAAAGAGGTACAGGCACATGTTATGCCCATCGTGCGGCAACGAAAACCCGCCCGGTTTCGCCTACTGTGGCCTCTGCGGCGCTTCGCTGCCCCAGCCCTGCCTCGGTTGCGGCCTGCAGAACCCACCCGGCTTGGCCTTCTGCGGCCATTGCGGCGCCGACCTGGCCCGCTCCTCTCCCGCTGCCTTGCAGGCTGCCCTGGAAGGCGAGCGGCGTTTCGTCATTGCCCTCTTTGCCGACCTCGCCGGCTTTACTCCCCTCTCTGAACGGTTGGATCCGGAAGAGGCGGTCACTCTGCTCAACTGTTGCCTGGATGAGATGACCCAGGCCGTGATCCAGCATGGCGGTTGGCTAGACAAATACATCGGGGACGGACTGATGGCGGTGTTTGGCGCGCCGGTGGCCCACGAGGATGACCCGGAACGTGCCCTGCGGGCCGCCCTGGCGATGCAGGAAGCGGTGGGCCGACTAGAGCTGGACCTGGATAGCCCCATCGCCTTGCACTTTGGGCTGGCCTGTGGTCAGGTGGTTTCGGCCGGCGTGGGCGGCCGGGGCCGGCGCGAGTACACTGTGATCGGCTCGGCCGTGAACATGGCCGCTCGTCTGGAGGACGCCAGCGCGCCCGGCCAGATCCTGGTCAACGAAGAGCTGGCACGCCTGACCGACCACGCTTTCTCTTTCCGGCCAGTCACCCTGGGTCACCTGCAAGGCTGGGATGGGCCGGTGCGGGTCTTTGAGTTGCTGGCGCTGCGGCCTGGGGCCGTGCCCTCTCGCCGGGGGCGTGTCGGCCCGCAAGTCTCACCACTGGTGGGCCGAGAGATCGAGATGGCCCAGTTGAGAAACTCGCTGGTGGCGGTACGGGCCGGGCAGGGCGGGCTCGTCTCTGTGATCGGAGAAGCCGGCGTCGGCAAGTCCCGGCTGCTGCGCGAGGTGCACGCGCAGATCGAGGGGGAGCTGATCTGGCTGGGCAGCCATGCTGTGGAGATGGGTGAGCCGGTCCGCTATAGCTCCTTTCAGACCCTGTTGCGCCATGCCGTCGGGGTCACCGGCCCCATCGAAACAGCCCAGGTCACCGAGAGGCTCCAAACGTCCCTGGCAGAGTTGATGTCCGACCGGGTCGAAGAGAGCGCTCCTTACCTGGGCCATCTGCTGGGGGTGCCACTGCCGCCGGTCGCGCTGGAGCGACTGGACGAGGAGCGGCTCAAGTGGCAGATCGCCCGGGCCGTTCAGGAATGGGTGTTGGCCTTGACCCGATCGGGGCCGGTGGTGTTGGTTATGGAGGACCTGCACTGGGCCGACCCCTTGTCGGTCGAGTTGCTGGCGCAACTCTTGCCCCTGGCCGAACAGGCGGCCCTGCTGGTAGTGATGGCCTACCGGCCCGAGTCCGATCGGCCGGCCTGGCGACTGCGGGAAACGTCGGCGCGCACGCTCGGCCCTATCTACACCGAGCTATGGCTGGCACCTCTGTCCCCGGCCGCCACCCGGCAGATGGTGGGGCATCTGCTGGAGACCGGGCAGGTGCCCGAGCAAGCCCTATCGCTGATCCAACGGCGCACAGAGGGCAATCCCCTGTTCGTTGAAGAGATTGTGCGTTCTCTGGTGGACCGAGCCATTCTGGTGCAACAAGACTGGACCTGGGGTCTGGCCCCTCACTGGGCCGAAAGTGCCATACCCGACACCATCCAGGGGCTCATTCAGGCGCGCGTGGATCGATTGGACCGGGAGGCCAAGCGTGTCCTGCAGGTGACCGCGTGCGTAGGGCGGCGATTCTCGTACCAACTGTTGACCGATATCGGCCCGGCTGTGGGCATACCGCCGGCCCGTCTGGATCACTGTCTGGCGGCCCTGACCGAGGCCGCCCTTGTCCAGGCCGAGGACACGGCGCCACCCAATGCGCCGGCCGCCGACTATACGTTCCGCCACGTGCTCATCCGCGACATCGTCCACAGCAGCCTGCTCAAGAGCACCCGCGCCCAGCTCCACGCCGCCGTTGCTTGCTGGTACGAGGAGCACACGCTGGGCGAGCCAGAGCCGCCCTATGCGCTGCTGTCCTATCACTACGAGCAGACAGACGACGACGCGAAAAAGCTGTTCTACTACACCCAGGCCGGGCATCAGGCCGCACGGACCCACGCGAACGCGGAGGCGCGCCTCTTTTTCACAAAAGCTCTGGCTCTGGCGACCGATCCCACAGAGCGGTTGGAGTTGCTCCTGGGCCGGGAACGAGTCTGCCACTTGATGGGCGACCGCGCCCAACAAAAGGCGGACCTGGACGAGTTGCTGCAACTGGCAAACCAGAGTCAAAACGACCGGCAGCGGGCTGCCGTCTATCATCGCTTGGCGGCCTACCATGAGAGCCAGAGCGATTACCCGGCGGCTCGCACGATGGCAGCAGAAGGACTGGCTGCGGCGTGGCGGGCCGGTGACATCCGCGCCGAGGCCGAGAATCTGCAGCGGATCGCCAGCGCCACGTGGCGATTGGGCGAGTTTGCCGCTGCTCTGGACGCCAGCCAGTCGGCCCTGGAAGCGGCTCACGCCATCGGTGACGCGGCCGGGGAGGCCCTGAGCCTCACGACGATGGGCGTCGTCCATCGCTCGCAGGGCGATCCGGCCGCCGCTCGCGCCTGCTACCAGCAGGCCATCGCCATCCGCCGGTCCATCGGCGACCAGCGCGGCGAGGCTATCAACCTCAGCCAGTTGGGCAACGTCCTCCACGACCTGGGACAACTGGGCGACGCATTTGACCATCACCAGCAGGCATTGGACCTCTTTCGGTTGGTGGGAGATTGGCAGGGCGAGGCGTGGAGCCTGGGTGGGCTGGGCACCGTCTACCTGGAGTGCGGGGCCAACGAGGCAGCGCGCTCCTGCTACCAGGACGCGCTGTCCATCCGCCGATCCATCGGCGACCGGCGTGGCGAGGGAGTGGCGCTAGGCGACCTGGGCGGCGCGCTGTTGGCGCTGGGCGAGCAACCGGCGGCGCAGGCGCACCTGGAGCAGGCGGTTTCGATCCTGCAAAGCCTGGGCGCGCGCCGCGATGAGGTGGACGCGCTGACCGGCCTGGCCCTGACATTGGAAAAAGCCGGCGATCTGGACGGCGCGCAGGACACCCATCAGTTGGCCCTGTCGCGCCGCCTGGAGTTGGGGCAAGAAGCCGCCAGCATGGAAAACGTGGCTGGCCTGGCCCGGCTGGCCCTGGCGCGGGGCGACCAGGAGAATGCGCGCGCGCACGCCGACGAGGTGCTGGCGTACCTCCACGACCACGGCCCGGCTCATCTGCGCGCGCCGTTCCTGGCCTACCAGACCGGGATCCGCGTCCTCCAGGCGTGTGGCGATGAGGCCGAGGCCCGCACCTGGCTGGCCCGGGCATACCAGCCGCTTATGGAACGAGCCGCAGGGATCGCCAATCCCGATCTGCGGCGCTCATTCCTGGAGAACGTGCCGGCCCATCGGGCAATCCTGAACGAGCAGACCAGTTCCGGTGAGCGCTCTGAGGAAAGAGGCCTGGCGCCGGCATGAACCCTTCCAAGCCCGCCCGGATGATACAGTTTGGCACACGGCACGGGCGCGATGGCCTCTGATAAACCCATATCGAGGGCATGATGACCAAATCCGCGGCACCGGACCGCCTGCTCGGCCGCTGGTATCGCCGAATCTTGGGGCTGCGAGACGGTTCCGGATCGGGCGCTGATGACCCGGTGCCGCGCCTGGCGCCACTCGATGCGTGGCGCGGCCTGCTCATCGTCTTGATGGCGCTGGACCACGCGAATTCGTTCATCGCCCGCGGCACCCGTGGGCCAGAACTCTGGGCGGGTCCCTTTCCGGACTATTACGGTGCCGCGCTGCCCTTTCTCACGCGCCTGGTCACCCATCTGGCGGCGCCGGGATTCTTTTTCCTGCTGGGCATCGGCATGACCTTGCTGGCGCTGTCGCGTCGCCAGCAAGGCTGGACCCGCTGGCGGATCATGCGCCATCTGGCCCTGCGCGGGGTCTTGCTCATCTTGCTCCAGTTCTGCGTGGAGAATCCGGCGTGGCAGATCGGCCAGATGGGCATCCCGCCGACGTATTATGGGGTACTGTATGGTCTGGGTGGTGCCATGTTCCTCGGCACGCTGTTCCTGTACCTGCCCACCGGCTGGTTGGTGGCCTTGAGCGCGCTGCTCATCGCGGCGACCGAGTTGCTCTTGCCGGCAGTGAGAACTGGGTCCATCGCCTACGCGCCACTATTGCGCCTATTGCTGCTGCCCGGCTATACCCCGGGGATGTTTGTGCTGTACCCGGTGCTGCCGTGGCTCGGCGTGGTGGGACTGGGCATGGCCTATGGGCGCTGGTTGAGCCGAGATCGGCAACAGGCCTATTGGGGGGCGTTGTGGCTGGGAGTAGCCGCGCTCTTGCTGTTCATCCCAGTTCGCTGGTGGGGTGGTTTCGGCAATATCCGGCCAGTGCAAGGCACTGACTGGATCGCCATGCTCCACGTGGTCAAGTACCCGCCGAGCCTGGTCTTTTTGTTGCTGACGCTGGGAACGAATCTGGTGCTGCTGGGCTTGCTGGCGCGAGTAGCCCGGGTGGCCCAAGTGGGGTTGTGGCCCCTGGTCGTTTTTGGTCAGGCCCCCTTGTTCTTTTACGTGACCCATCTCTATCTGTACGCCGGCTTGGGCCAGTGGTTGGCTGCCGATGGTCTGGGCATCCCGCGCATGATCCCGTACTGGCTACTGGGCCTGGCCCTGCTTTGGCCCCTGTGCTGGCTCTACGGCCGGTTCAAACATTGTCGTCCCCCCGATTCCTGGTGGCGGTTCTTCTAGCAGGCCTCGGGCGACTGAAGGTCATACCACGTGAAAGCTCGGAATACAAGATCGCGCCGGCCGTTTTGGTCAGGCAGTGCTACAACACTTCCCTATCAGCGCAGCAAGAACGATCAATCCAGGGACCAGAGGGCCGCTGGAGGAGGAGGACGAGAGTGCTACGACGATTCGCCTGGTATTGCAGTGCCATCCTGGTTTCCGGGGCACTCGTGCTCGGGGGTATGCAGAGCGCGGGCTATGCCCAGTCCCCCGTTGTCGATACCACTATCTGCTTCCGCCGAGGCGTGGACGTTTATTTTGTGACGCGCGCGCTCCCCGCCCCGTTGGGCGGCGACGTCACGGAGCGACTACGAGCCGCGCTCGAGTCCCTCGTGGCCGGCCCTACGGCCGAGGAACAGTCGGCCGGCGTCTGGTCGGCTATCCCTGACAACTCGCAGTTGGCCCGGCTCGACGTAACCGGCCCCCGGGTTAGCGTCTACCTCGACCTGCCCGCCAGCTTCCTGGCCGAAGCATTCCACCCCCTGCTTTCCGACCAGATCGTGGAGCAGATCGTCAAGACGACGCAGCCGTTCCGGGCCGAGATCATGGCCGCTGCGGACATCCCGAACGGCTCCCCCGCGGACCGTCTCATTATCCACGTCCTGGCCCAGGACCTCGCCGCTCCCGCTGGCTCTTTCCGCGATCTGTCCGTCTTTTTGCGCGAACCACCCCTGACCAAAAAGCTCGGCCCGGGTGAGCAAGCCGGATCTCCGGCCCAGCAGACCGACCAGGTCGGCTCGCTGGCCGGCAAGACGGTCTATCTCAGCGCCGGCCACGGCTGGTTCTGGAACGCCGCCACCGGGACGTGGCTGACCCAACGCCCGGTCTGGGAAAACCTGGTCGAAGATTTCAACAACGCCGAGGTGATCAACCAGTACCTGCTGCCCTACCTGTACCGCGCCGGCGCCGAGGCCTGGCCGGTACGCGAGCGCGACCTTGTCACCGCCGAATACGTTGCCAGCGTGGACTCGCCCGGCTATGTCGAGGCTGGCTCGTGGTTCACGGCCACCGAGCCGGTGACCAGCACATTCCCCTGGCACGATGCCGTGCGCTATGCTGCGGTGGCGGCCACGACCACGGCCACCGCCACCTGGCCCTTTACTCCGACCCAGACCGGCAATTACGCCGTCTATGTCTGGTACGCCTCCGGCGCAGACCGCGCGCCGGATGCCCACTACCGCGTCACCCACGCCGCCGGCGTGAGCGAGCGGCGTGTGGACCAGACCGGCCACGGCTTTACCTGGCGCTACCTGGGGACGTATCCGTTCCGCGCCGGCCAGCCGGGCCACGTCAGCCTGGTCAACGATTCCGCCACGCCCGGCCGTCGCGTGAGCGCCGGGGCCGTGCGCGTGGGCGGGGGAATGGGCAGCGAACAGGGCGGTTATTTTACCCTGAGCCCAGATGTCAGTGGTCGGCCCCGGTGGGAAGAGGCCGCGCGCTACTGGGCCAAGTTTCAAGGCGCGCCGGCCTCCGTCTACGCGCCGGTCAGCCCCCTGTGGGGCGGGGACTGGGACCTGTACGACGACGTCACGGCCCGGCCACGCTACGCCGAATGGGAAAAGCCGGCGGGCGAAGACGCCGTCTTTGTCTCCTGGCACACCAACGGCGCCGTGAACCACGACGCGCGCGGCACCGAGACTTATATCTATGACGGGACCTATGGCGGCACCTGGACGCCGGGTTCGGACCTGCTGCAGTACTTTATCCACACGACTCTGGTGGAGGACATCCGGACCGACTGGGATCCGGACTGGGTAGACCGGGGCATGCTGGCCGAGAACTTTGGCGAGGTCCGCCTGCTCTCGACCATGCCCGGTGTGCTGCTCGAGATCGCCTTCCACGACGACCCGGACGAGGCCCAGGCCTTGCTGGACCCTCGTTTCGCGCGCCTGTCTGCGCGGGCCATCTACCGGGGCATCGTGCGCTATTTTGCCTACCGCGATGGCGTGGACCCTGTCTTTTTGCCCGAACCACCGCCGGGACTGGCCGTGCGCAACAGCGGGCCGGGCACGGTGACGCTGACCTGGCTACCCCCGGCCGACGCCACCAGCTACCGGGTCTATACCAGCCCCGACGGCTTTGCCTGGGACGACGGCGCAACTGTCGGCGGCGCCAACCACACGCTGACCGGCCTGACGTCGGGGCAATTGGTCTTTGTCCGGGTGAGCGCCGTCAACGCCGGGGGGGAATCGCTGCCGACGCCCACCCTGGGCGCGCGCGTCGGCCCCGCAGGTCAGGCAGCCAGCATCCTGCTGGTGGAAGGATACAGCCGCGACGACTATACCAACGACGTCTGGCAGGACGACGGCATCACCATCGGCGACACGTCCGAGACCGGCCCCAGCCGGCGTCTCTACGCTCACCGGGCCAATCGCCAGGACTATGTGATCCAGCACGGTTTCGCCATCGACCAGCCCTTTGACAGCGTCACGCGTAGCATGTTGCCCACCGGCATCGCCACCGCCACGGCCGTCAGCCTCCGCGACTATGCCCTGGTGGGCTGGATGGCCGGCGAGCAAAGCTCGTCGGATGACGCCGTTCCCATTCATGCCCCGGCGATGGCCCTGACCCCGGCCGAACAGGGTCTCCTGGCCGATTTGATGGCCGGAGGCGGGTCGTTGTTCATCAGTGGCTCAGAGATCGGACTGGACCTGGTGACGCGCGGTCATGGACCGGGTTTTTACGCCGGCGTGCTCAAAGCCTCTTATCAGGGGAGCGATGCGTTCAAGTTCAACACCCAGCCGTACCCCAATCGCGTCTCGGCCTCCCCGGGTGGCCTGTTCGAGGGCCTGGATACCTTTACGTTCGATAACGGCGCCGGCGAGACGTACTATGCCGACCGGGTGGACTATTTCCTGCCGTCATTAGAGGATTCGCGCGCGCGTTCTGCCCTGGTCTACCAGGCCGGGATCGGGCACGCGGCCCTGACGTGGGATTCGGGAGGTTGCGCCCGACTGGTCTATCTGGCCTTTCCCTTCGAGACCATCGACACGTCCGCCACCCGGGAGGCCGTGATGGCCCGCGTCCTGGGTTTCCTGGCTCCTTGTGGGCCGCGCACCCGGCTCTACCTGCCCATTGCGGTCAAGGATGCGGGTGGCTGACCACTGCCAGGCAGTATGACCACAGGACTTCAAAAGCGCAAGGAGGAAACATGACTTACCCCGATGCCGAAACATTGACTCAGTCCTTCGCCCTGACCCAGCAGGTCATCCATCTGCAAACCGAGGGACTGACCCATGCGGACAGCCTGCTGCAACCGCCGTTCCGGGGCAACTGCCTGAACTGGGTGCTGGGCCACATCGTTGAAGGGCGGAACCGGGCCCTGGTGGCTTTGGGTGAGCCACCTATCTGGGGTGAGACGGAAACGGCACGCTACCAACGCGGCGCCGCACCCATCACCAGGGACAAGCCGGCCCAGCCCCTGGAAGATCTGCTGCGGGACCTGGACGAATCGCAGGAGCGCATCGCGACGGCGCTGGCGCGTCTGGCGCCCGGGGCCCTGGCCCAGTCGGTTCAGATTGGTCAACACGAGCGCTCGCGGGGGGGCCACGTGGCCTTTTTGCACTGGCACGAGACCTATCATACTGGCCAATTGGAACTGTTGCGCCAACTGGCCGGCACGAACGACGTCGTCATTACATGACGCGTCATCGCGTGAGGTGCGCCCATGACCATTCGCGCGCCGGCCGCGCCGCACCACCTCTACCTGCCGCTGGTCGCCAAAACGTAGCCGCCGAGGCGAGGTCACGTCGCCCTTACCGGTTAATCTCATGCCTAGTTTGACAATCGATTTGTGAGATGCTATAATCCCCACCGAGTCCATAGGATTGGGGTATGGTCGTGAAACTGAGCACCAAGACACGCTACGGTGCCAGGGCCATGCTGGACCTGGCGCTGCATTACGACGAAGAAGGAATGGTCAGTGCTGGGGAGATTGCTGACCGCCAGGATGTTTCCCTCAAATACCTGGAACATCTGCTGACCATGCTGCGTTCCGCTGGCCTGGTCAGAAGCGTCCGTGGTGCCCAGGGTGGCTATACCCTCACCAGGCCACCGGCCCAGATTAACCTGTGCGAGATCTATGGCGCGTTTGAGGGGGCAGAGGGGTTTGCCGAGTGTACTACCAACCCCGAGATCTGCGACAGAACGGGGGACTGCGCCACCCAGGAGATCTGGGCGCAGATGCATGCCGTGTGTATGGGGCTACTGGAATCCATATCACTTGAAGACCTGGCCCAGCGTGATAGAGACAAACAGGCGGTCTCGGCGAGAACTGGATGATCCGATTTGGTAGGCTGACGATTGCGCGTTTTGCCAAATCGCCAATGGGATAAGGACAGCATGGAACCAGACCTCACGTTCAGCAAACAGATCAGCAATCAGAGCGGCCAGAACGTGGCGCGCTGCTACTACTGCTTGCGTTGCTCGGCCGGCTGCCCGGTGACCCATGTGATGGACTATGGCCCGGCCCAGGTGCTGCGCATGATCCAACTGGGGCAAAAAGACGCCCTGCTGCGCTCGTCGGCTATCTGGCTGTGCGTGGGTTGCGAGACCTGCGGTACCCGCTGCCCTAACGGGATCCGCACCGGTCTGGTCATCGACGCCCTGCGCCAGATGGCACTGGCAGAAGGCATAGCCCCGGCCGAGCGTGAGGTGGTCAAGCTCCACCAGGCTTTTCTGGACAGCATTCGCATCTGGGGCCGGGTCCACGAGCTGTCCATGCTGGCCCAGTACAAACTCACCAGCCTGGACCTCTTTAGCGACCTGGACATGGGCCTGGACATGTTTCTCAAGGGCAAGATTCACCCGTTCCCCAAGCGTATCAAGGGCCGGGACGAGGTAGCCAAGCTCTTTGAGATGGAAAGCGAGGGATGAGGATGGCCGCACGCTACGCTTTCTATCCCGGCTGTACGCTCCACTCCACCGCCACCGAGTTCGGGTCCAGCACCGAGGCCGTGTGCGAGGTCCTGGGCCTGGAGCTTGTCGAGATCCCTGATTGGAACTGCTGCGGGGCTTCATCGGCGCACAGCACCAACCACACCCTGTCGCTGGCCCTGCCGGCCCGGAACCTGGCCCAGGCCCAGCAATTAGAGCCAGACGACATCGCCATCCCCTGCGTGGCCTGCTACGCCCGCCTCATCGCGGCGGACCTGGCGCTCAAAGAAGACGACTCGTTCCGCGCCGAGATGGAATCGACCCTGGGCTTTGCCTACGCGGGCCGGGTGCGCCCGCGGCACCTCTTGGACATCCTGGCCAATGATTTTGCCCCGGAAACGCTGACTGACCGGGTGACCAAGCCACTGAAAGGGTTAAAGGTGGCCTCTTACTATGGCTGCTTGTTGGTCCGGCCGCCCGAGATCACTGGCCGCTGGGATGACCCGGAACACCCGCAGACGATGGATCGTCTGATGGAGTTGCTGGGCGCAGAGGCCGTACCCTGGAGCTACAAAGTAGACTGTTGCGGGGCCAGCCTGACGCTGAACCGCAGCGATGTGGTGGTGCATCTGGTAGACCGGCTGGTGCAGGCGGCCCACGAGGCCGGCGCCAATGCCATAGTCAACGCCTGCCCCATGTGCATGGCCAACGTGGACGGCCGGCAACGCTTTCGGGGCGGGATACCGCTCCCACGCAAGCCAGGACCGGACTATGAACCGCTGCCCGTCTTTTACGTCACCGAGCTGATGGCCCTGGCCTACGGGGTGCCGCTGAACAAGGTACTGGGCAAGCACATGGTGGACCCCCGGCCGTTGCTGAAGCAACTGGATCTGCTCTAGAGGGTTCGACGTGGAAGGACACGACGCTATGGAAGCCAAGAACGACGCGGTGCTGGTGGTGGGCGCTGGCATTGCCGGGATGGGCGCCGGGATGCTCCTGGCCGAGAGCGGCCATCGGGTCTACTTATTGGACACCGGGCCGGCCATCGGCGGATCGATGCACCTGCTGGACCACACCTTTGCCGACAATTCGTGCGGCATCTGCCTGATGTTGCCCCGCCAGCCTTCTTTTTGCCCCACGTTTTCGTGCGAACACCACCCCAACGTCACCTTGCTGCCCTACACGGACCTGACGAGCCTGGCCGGCGAGCCGGGCGCGTTTGCTGCTACCGTCCGGCACAAACCCCGCTACGTGAATGCAGAGCGATGCAACGGCTGCGGCGAGTGCGCCGCCGTCTGCCCGGTGCCCCGGCCCCACGACCACGAGGGCTGGGTGGCCCCGGTCAAGGCCATATACCGGCCCGCCGGCCTGCGCGCCGTCCCCGACACCTGGGTCATTGACCCTGACTATTGCACCCGCTGCGGGGCGTGCGTGCCGGCCTGTCCCACCGGGGCCATCGACCTGGACATGCCGCCTCGCGACGAGACGGTAGCGGTGGGGGCGGTGCTCCTGACCCCGGGCTTTGCCCCCTTTGACGCCCGCCGCAAGGGCGAGTATGGCTACCGGGTCTATGACAATGTCATCACCAGCCTCGAATTCGAACGAATGATCAGCCTGGCCGGGTCGAGCACGGCCCGCGTGGTCCGTCCGTCCGGCGACAAGGCCCCCCGGCGCATCGCCTTTATCCAGTGCGTCGGCTCCCGAGACACGACTATTGGGGCCGGGCACTGCTCCCTGGTCTGCTGCATGTACACCGCCAAGCAGATCGCCCTGGCGAAACACCTCGCGCCGGACCTGGACGTGACCGTCTTTTTCATGGACGTGCGGGCCTTTGGCAAGGATTACGAGTCCTACGTGGAGCAAGCCCAGTCGTTGCCCGGCGTGACCTACCGCCGGACCATGCCCTCGTTCGTCCACCAGAAGCAGCAAACGCGCGATCTGCTGACCACCTATGTGCAGGACGGCAAGCTGCGGGACGAAACCTTTGACCTGGTGGTGCTGGTCACCGGCCTGGCTCCGCCCCGGGGGGCGCAAGCCCTGGCCCGCGACCTGGGCATCACGCTGAACAAGTATGGCTTTGCCGCGACCGATGATTATCATCCCACCCGGACCAATCGGCCTGGCATCTTTGTGGCCGGCGCCTTTCGCGAGCCCAAGGACATCCCGGAAAGCGTGGCCGAGGCAGCCGGTGCGGCGGCAGAGGTGTCTGCCTTTCTGCACCAGACCAGCCCCACGCATCGTGTTCCGCACGCCCCGCTCCCCGCCCTGCGGGACGTTTCCGACGAGCAACCTCGCATCGGCGTCTTTATCCGCGAAGACAATGGCTCTCTGGCCCCGGTGGACGTGCCAGCGCTGCTGGCCTGGGCCAGGCAACAGCCCGGCGTGGCCCTGGCCCAATCGGTCGAGGACCGGGCTGCGATACGGCATAGCATCGAGGTTGAGGGGCTGAACCGGGTGGTCGTGGCCGGCGGCTTTGACCGGCCCTACAGCGATGTACTCGACGACATGATGCGCGACGCTGGACTGGACCCGCGCTTGCTGGCCCGCGTGGACCTGCGCGAGCAGGTCGTCTACCCTCACGCCGGAGACAGCCAAACCCTGACCGCCAAGGCTGGCTCGCTTGTGGGCATGGCGGTGGCCGGTCTGCGCTCAATGGCCGGCCTGAAAGCGCTCCCGCTGGGCGCGGCCCGGCCCCTCACCCAGCGGGCCGTGGTGGTGGGCGGTGGTGCGGCCGGGCTGACGGCCGCGACCAGGCTTGCCGGCCTGGGCATCCCGGTGGACCTAGTGGAGCGAGAGACCGAGCTGGGCGGCGAATGGCGGCACATCCGCTACCAGGCCGAGGGCGGCGACCCCCAGGCCGCGCTGCAAGCGCTACTGGCCCAGGTGGAGGCCGATGAGCGGATCACCGTGCACCGGGGAGCCGAGCTGCGTCGGCTGGGAGGCACGCCGGGGAACTATCGGTCCGTCATCGCCCAAGGCGACGTGGAGACAACGATAGACCACGGCGTGCTGGTGGTCGCCACCGGAGGCCGATCGGTGCTCACCAGCGAATACCTGCGCGGCCAACACCCCCACGTCATCACCCAGGAAGAGTTGGAGCAGCGCGTCGCCGATGGCGCTTTTGGCGCCGGTCAGACCGTGGTGATGATCCAGTGCGTGGGCTCCCGCGAGCCGGACCGGCCTTATTGCAGCCGGGTCTGCTGCACCCAGGCCGTCAAGAGCGCGCTCAAGCTCAAGGAGCAGCACCCGGATACCAACATCTATATCCTCTACCGCGAGGTGCGGACCTATGGTTTCCGCGAGACCCACTACCGGGCAGCGCGAGACGCCGGCGTGGTCTTTGTAAGATACGAACTGCCAGACAAGCCTCGCGTTACTTCCTCCCCCTCGCAGCCGGGGACTGAGGGGGAGCTGCGGGTGACCCTCACCGAGCTGGTGACCAGCCAGCCGCTGGAACTCGCCGCCGACTGGCTGGTGCTCAGCACCGGTATTGACGTCGAGGATAACCAGGCGCTGGCGGCGGTGCTGGGCGTGGAGTTGAACGAGGACCGCTTTTTCCAGGAGGAACACGCCAAGATGAAGCCCCTCGACTTGAGCAAAGGGGGTGTCTTTGTGGCCGGGCTGGCCCACAGCCCTCGCTTTTTGGAGGAGACCATCGCCCAGGCGCAGGGAGCGGCCATGCGCGCGGCGGCGTTCCTGGCCCCGGGTGTCCTGGCAGACCGGCCCACGGCCGTGTGGGTGAACCCCCGGTTGTGCAGTTTCTGCGGGCTATGCGTGGAGGCCTGCCCCTACGATGCCCGGTCCCTTAACTATGACACCCGCGTGGCTGATGTGGACTATGCCCTGTGCCAGGGCTGCGGTGTGTGCGCCATGGTCTGCCCCAACAAGGCCACCCTGCAAAAGGCATTCGAGCATCGGCAGACGATGGTTGCCATCGACGCTGCGCTGGCGTAAACAAACGATCAGCATACCAATCTACTACAACGCAGGAGAAACCATGCTCAAGACAAACGAAAAGACCATTGTGGAATTCCTTTTGCAATGCCAGCCGGGGCCGCCCAAGACAAGAGGTAATTGGGGGGTCGATCATCAGGGAACCCCCTTCATACTCCCCTCCATCGGCGGCATCACGTTGAACATCCAGGTGGGCGATCCCGCGTTTGGCTGGGCCGGCGACCACGTCGAGCCCGGCGTAAGCTGTATCGTCGACACCAAGAAACCGTTCGAGCACCCGAACACCTCGCTTCAATTGTTCTCGTGCGTCGGCAACAAGGCCAGGGTGGTTTCCGGGGAGGCCAAGGATGCCATTGGCTATGTCATCGGTCATCACGGCGGTTCGGAACACGTGATCGTCGATTTTCCACGCGACGTCAAGGAAAAGCTCACCTACGACGACAAGATCATCATCCATGCCAAAGGCCAGGGGTTGAGGCTCACTGATTACCCCGATATCGTGCTCTACAATCTCGACCCTGAGCTGTTGGGAAAGATAAAAATCGAGTCGACCAAGACTACGCTCAAGGTGCCGGTCACCACTCTTGTGCCGGCGGCCTGTCTGGGGTCAGGCATCGGCTCAAGTCACGTAGCCACCGGTGACTATGACATCATGACCAGCGACCCGGACACTGTGCGAGAATATCAACTCGACAAGATTCGATTCGGGGATTTCGTCGCGTTGATGGACCACGACAACCGGTACGGCCGGACCTATCGCCAGGGGGCCGTGACCATTGGCGTGGTGGTTCACAGCGATTGCTTGCTCGCCGGGCACGGCCCGGGCGTCACCACGATCATGACCTGCGGGACGTCGCTGATCGAGCCGGTAATCGATCCCCGGGCCAACATCGCAGACCTGTTGAACATCGGGTCCGCAACGGAGGCGAGTTGAGTGGACCACATGACAGTTTCTGGCGATTTCGTCGCCCAGGATTACATTCACCTGGCCCTGGCTATCGAGCAGCACATTCCTGGATACATTGACGCCTACTATGGCCCCCCGGCGTGGCGGCAACAGGCCCAGGAAGCCGCCCCGCAGCCGGTGGCGAACCTGCTAAAGCAAGCCACAGATCTGGCTGATGCCGTCGCTGCCGACGCTGGGATGGACCCGCAGCGGCGCGACCATCTGGCCAAAGAAGTGCGGGCCATGCAGACCGCGCTCCGGATCCTGGATGGAGAAGAACTCACCTTCGTCGAGGAGGTCGAGGGACTCTATGACATCACGCCAGAGTGGATGGACGAGGCGGTCTTTGAGGAGGCGCACCGCACTCTGGAGGACCTGCTGCCGCCCGGTGATTCGATCCAGGAGCGGATGATCGCTCACCGGAAAACGACCGAGATCGCCGCCGAGCGAGCCGTCCCGCTGCTCCACGAGATCGTGACCGAACTGCGTCGCCGCACCCAGGCCCGATTTCCTCTCCCGGCCGGCGAGTCGTTCGAGATCCAACTCGTGAAGGATCAACCCTGGGCAGCCTACAATTGGTACCTGGGTGGCCTGTACTCCCGCGTCGACGTCAACACCGACCTGCCCATGCACGTCACGGACCTCGTCTACCTGATGGCGCACGAGGGGTACCCCGGTCACCACACCGAGCTCTCGATCAAGGATGCGCGGCTGGTGCAGGAACTGGGCTATTTGGAATTCTCCATCGCGATCCTCTACGCGCCGGCCAGCTTCTTGTCCGAGGGGATCGCCACCCGGGCGCAGGAGATGATCCTGTCAGACGACGAGTGGGTGAGCTGGCACGCGAACGAGATCCTGGCCCGGGCCGGCCTCGAGCACATCGACGCGGCCCGCGAGCACGCCCTCATCGAGGCCAGCAAACACTTGGAAGCCGTGGGCGGCAACGTGGCGTTCCTGCTGCGAGATCGGGGCGTCAGTGAAGAGGAAGCCGTGGCCTACACCCAGCGTTATGCCTTGAGTAGCGAGGAGGAAGCGCGCCATTTCATGGGTTTCTTGTCCGATCGATTCTCCTGCTCGTATATCTTTAACTATTACTTTGGGGGCAAGATGCTCGATGCCCTCTTTGCCGCGCGGGGGGACCGCGAACACTGGTTCACGCGCCTCCTCGCCGAGCCTGTCACCCCCAGCCAGTTGCAGGTGTGGACGGCACAAACCTAGACGCCGCAACTATGGACGGCGCAAGCAGACCATGGCTTCTATCGACATGGCGCTGGTGTGAGAACGCGTGAACCGCGACAGGTAGCCCTGAGTCAAATAGATCACTCTCCAGAGAACCGATGCCGGCTTTTAGTTCCCGCCCAGCACGCCCGATGGATGGGCGGACTGGTTCCATATAATCAAGGGTTGGGCGGCGTCACTTGGTTACTACTACTCATGCGTCAAAGGCGGGCGCATAGCATGAAGACACAGTTTTACACCCCGAAAAAGCGAAGCAGTGTTATGTTTTTGATAGCGTCTTTGCTATTTGTTACGTCTTTGGCTTGCAGCCTAGGTGTTGGTGGTCCCACATCTACCCTGACATCTGTTATTCCAGAGCCAACCCTCGCGTCCACCCCGCAGCCTGGTACATGGAAAGCCACAGCAGAGTTTGGCGAATTTACTTTTGTTGTGAATTCAAAAGGCACCGGAGTAAATGCATATAATTTCGGCGGGATTAGAATTACGACCAATGATGATAGCGGCTATCCAATAAAAGATTCGAAATTCGGGTCTATGCTTGATTTTATTCGGATCGAAGGCGAGTTTGACAGTAGCACAACCGCATCTGGTACATGGGAATATCTTAAAAAGAGTGGATCAGGCACATGGACAGCAATTAGGGATGGGGCTTCGACTGCTGAAACGCATATTTCCTCGCCAACCTCGACACCCCGGGCGATTCCCTCTGGAACAGGTTTACCAGTCACATTACCTACATCAGAACCGTCTCAAACACCGGTACAAATGCCCACTGCTGTACCCACAAGCGCCCCTAGGGCTGGCTGGCTGCGACGAGCTAATATGCCAACGGCCAGACAGAATCCTGGCGTAGCAGCATTGAACGGCAAAGTACATGTCGTGGGTGGATGGACAGACACGGCTGTGGCAACCCACGAGGTTTACGACCCGCAAAGTGACAGTTGGCAGTCTTTACCAGCTCTGCCCATTCCCCGAAGCGACCTAATGTTGGCCGCAGTAGGCGGCAAGCTATACGCCATCGGGGGCTATAATCCCTCTTTGGACGGGGCAGTCGCGTTAAACCATGTGTATGACCCAGTGGCAAACACCTGGAGTACTGCTACTTCGGCAATTACCCCCGCCAGCGGTGCTGGCGTGGCTGTTGTAAACGATACCATCTACATCATCGGCGGTTGGGACAACACGGTCGAGAGCGCGGTTGTCCAAAGCTACAATACGGTTAGTGATAGCTGGACAGTCAGAGCATCCATGCCTACGGCCCGGAGCGAGTTAGGAGCAGCGGCTCTGAATGGGTTAGTCTATGCTGTTGGGGGTAGCATCTCCGGGACGCTAGCAGCAAATGTCGTTGAAGTCTACAATCCAGCTACTAACAGCTGGAGCAGTGCTGCACCTTTGCCAAAGAGCCGGACTGCATTAGCGGTGACCGCCGGCGAAGGTAAGCTCTACGCCATTGGAGGGGGTAACGTTTGGTCAGGAGGTAGCCCACAAAGCACCACATTTGTCTATGAACCAGCAACCAACTCGTGGTCAACGATTGCTCCTATGCTGACAGCACGTTGGTGTTGCGGAGCTGCCACGATTAATGGCCTTGTCTATGTCATAGGCGGTATTGATGGAACGGGTAATAATAGTGCCGCGAATGAAGCCTTCGCTCTTGTTCCCCTAACAACTACGCCGATAGCTTTTGCACCGACTTTTTCGCCAGTAAGAGCTACCTCAACGCTCGACAGCACTCCTGAACCATCTGCCACGTCAAGGCTTGTTAGAAGCTCTATCTCTCAGCAAAATCCCAAGAGATACAGAGTCGAATTTTCTGCCACAATCAAGAACGAAGGCTTTACGCTAAACAAGCTTCTCGTATATCAGCCACGTCCTATAGCTTGGGATGGTCAACAGGATATTAATGTCGAAACGGTTTCCCCTGTCCCGGCTAAGCAGGGTGAGGATCCTGTTTTTGGAAATGGCCTATATTATTGGAATATAGAACAAGAAATGCCGAGGATTGGCGAGTCACTTCAATTCAGAATTATTTTCACCTATACTGCCTACGAGATAATTGCGAAAATTAATCCAAACGATCTTCAGCCATATGACACCCATAGCCCACTCTATAAGCTTTACACTCGCCCCGAACGCTTTATCGAATCTACTGATCCACAAATTGTCGAGATCGCCGATCAAGTTGCATCGGGCGAAGAGAATCCTTTTTTGTTGGCCCAAAAATACTACAACTATGTAGTTGAGACAGCCCATTATCGACTTGTGGGAAAGGGATTGTTGGGTGCCAAGGCTTTACTTACCAATGGCGAGGGTGAGTGTGGAGACTATGCAGCCCTATTTATCGCTCTATCTAGAGCGAAAGGCATACCGGCAAGGTCTGTCGTTGGTTATTGGGCCATTACTGGCATAGAGCAAACGCATGTGTGGGCAGAATTTTATCTTGAAGGAATCGGTTGGATACCTGTAGACCCTACCGTTGGTCAACAATCAAGTAGTAACAAAAATTACTATTTTGGTCGTATGGACAATCAGCGGGTAATCTTACAAAAAGGCTTCAACTTCCCGATGGATCCGCCGGCACCTGATAATTATTTGGCTCCTTTAATGCAGGGACCAGCTTGGTGGTTTTGGGGCGATGGAGATGGCGATAAAATGAGTCTTGAAGTAACCGGCTGGAACGTCCAGTAAACCCCGCTTCAACGCCTGCACCAACAAACGCGGTTGAAACTAATCTTTCTCAGTATCAGCCGACGACAACCAAGCTCGGTTATGGAAAGTATTCTGTAGGACTGATCTTTACGCCGCTAGCGCTAGGGTCCTGGGTGGCGATTGCTTGCCCTGTGTCTTTGATACTCGTCATTGCGACCAGGTTACTGGAGGAAGAGAAATATCTCGTAACCAACTTGAGCGACTATGAGGCGTATCGTCAGAAAGTGCGTTACCGTCTCGTGCCCTTCATTTGGTAGAGCTATGAACTAGGGCACGCCCAACCCCGAGCTGCAGCCGACTCGCTTCGCGAGTGGCTGAACACGACCGTTGAGGTACTGGATCAACATGCGCGTTACGGAGCAACATATGGATTCTCCAGACGAGACCCCGACCCTGCCAACCGTCCCCGGTCTCACCTGGCGTTCACTCCAGCCTGCCGATATCGGGGCGATTACGACCCTCGCGACCACGTGTCTGGCAGCGGATGGGGGCCTCCCACTGGGGGCTACGGATGCTTATGTCCAGGAGCACTATTTGCCCACGCAGCCCGGGTCATCCATTGGCGCTTTTCAGATGGACGGACGGCTGGTCGCGTGTGCGGCGGTACAGACGACCCCTGCACCGGAAGAGTACCGGGCCATCATCGTGGGGCAGGTTCACCCGGCCTCCCGCGGGCAGGGGTTGGGGACCTTTTTGCTCCGGTGGAGCAGCGCGCAGGCCGGCCGGCTCCTCGCGGCGTGCCCTCCAGATCGGCCGCACCTTCTGCGGCTTACCACCGAATCGCTCACCGAATCGGCGGCGCGCCTTTTCGAGCGACACGGGTTTACGCAACAATTCGCAGAAGACGTGATGTAGCGCGATCTGGATACCCCCCTCCCGGACGTTCCGCTCCCGTCTGGTATCAGGTTTGCGACATGGGTACCGGGATTGGCCGACCAGTTCTTTGCCGTTTACCAAGCAGCCTTTCGGGAGCGGCAGCGGCCGGGCTATCCCGGCTGGAGTCAGGAGGAATGGATAGCTTGGTTGGGAACGGACGACGACGATTTTCGCCCCGAGTTGTCCTTGCTGGCCTCTCATGATGACCTCCCGGTCGGGTTCATTACCTGCGCCGACCGGTGGATTATCCAGATGGGCGTCCGACCAGAGTGGCGCGAGCGGGGTATCGGATCGGCGCTCTTGACGAAAGTGTTGGGGTGCTTTCGGGCAGCGGGCGGAGACCAGGTGCTGCTCGACGTCAACGTGAACAATCCCCGCGCCGCGCGGGTGTATACGCGGCTCGGCTTTGAACGAGTCGGACGACGAGCGCGTTATGTGCGGGCACTGCATTGACAGCCCCAAAGGAGAGAGCATTCATGACCGAAGCCGAATTCGAACCCCGGATCATCGCGTTCCTGTGCAACTGGTGCACGTACACCGGCGCAGACCTGGCCGGCACGGCGCGGATGCAGTACCCGCCCAACATCCGCATCATCCGGCTGATGTGCACCGGTGGCCTGGACCCGGTCTATGTCTCCAAGGCCCTGTTGGAGGGCGCCGACGGCGTGCTCGTCGGCGGGTGCCACCCCGGCGACTGCCACTATCAGAACGGCAACTACAAGGCCCGGCGGCGGTTCGCCATCCTCCAGAGCATCCTGGAACAGATGGGCTTTGACCCGGACCGTGTCTGGCTGCGCTGGATCAGCGCCAGCGAGGGCCAGTATTTTGCCAACACCGTGACCGAGATGGTGGCAGCGCTGAAGGAAAAAGGGCCAAACCCGCTAAAAGGTGTCGGAGCGATATGATATTGCGGATTGCGGGGTGCTTTCCGCTCCACGCTCTCCGCCCTACGAACTGCGAGGTTGCATGATGATTGAAACCACAATTGACGCGCCAGATGGTGCACTGAAGGCGATCCAGGACGTGCTGCGCGATCTGCTGGAAAAAGACGTGGTGGACGCACTGCTGGTGCCCATGACCATGCCGGCCGGGAACGGTTCCGGTGAGCACGGTCGAACCGTAGCACCCATGCTGGTGACGGACCCGGCGGCGCTTGCGCAGGCCAACCCGCTGGCCCCGGTGCTGCCGATCAACGCGGCCCGGGCCGTGGCTAACCTGACGGCGACGGAGCACCGGGAGCGGCTGGCCGTGGTGCTCCGGCCCTGTGAGATCCGGGCGCTGGTAGAGCTAACCAAGTTCCAGCAGGCCAACCTGGACGACGTCCTCATCGTCGGGGTGGACTGCCTGGGCACCTACCGCGTGGCCGACTATCAGCAACTCGGCCCGGCGGCGGCGGACGATCTGCTGGCCGGGGCCGCGGCTGGAGACCCCCAGTCGCACGAAGGGTTCCAATTCCGCGCCGCCTGCCAGATGTGCGAGCAGCCCATCCCGGCCGGCGACCACGTGGCCCTGACCGTCGGGCTGGTGGGCGTGACGCCGGGCCAGGTCTACCTCAAGGCGCGGGACGATCTGGCCCAGACCCTGGACCTGTCCGCCGGCGACATGCCGCCGGGCCGGGCCGCCGCCATCGAAAAACTGGTCACGGCGCGGACCCAGGCGCGGGACGCTGTTTGGGCCGAGTTCCGGGGCCGGGTCAACAGCATGGACGCGCTGCTGGCCGAGTTCGCAACCTGTATCCGCTGCCACAACTGCATGATCAACTGCCCCATCTGCTACTGCAAAGAGTGCATCTTTCGCACGGCCACGTTCGACCACGAGTCACAGCTTTATTACCAGTGGGCCGAACGCAAGGGCGCGGTGCGGCTGCTCTCGGACACGCTGCTGTTCCACCTGACCCGGCTGAACCACATGGTCACCAGTTGCGTGGGTTGCGGGATGTGCACGGAGGCATGCCCGGCCGACATCCCGGTGGGCACCGTGTTCCGGTCCGTGGGCGAGAAGGTGCAGGCACTCTTTGACTATCACCCCGGTCGCAGCCTGGACGAGGCGGCGCCGGTGCAGGAATTTCGTGAAGACGAGTTGACCGCGTTGGGCGAGAGGCCCCATTCGTGAAACGTATAGCACGGAGAGAAACATGACCGAGGGGACGAAACCACCAGCGGCATTGGTCATCGGCGCCGGCATCGCCGGCATCCAGGCCGCGTTGGACATCGCCGACGCCGGGTTCCAGGTGTACCTGGTGGAGCGCGAGCCCAGTGTGGGCGGGCACATGTCGCAATTGGACAAGACCTTTCCCACCCTGGACTGCTCGGCCTGCATCTTGACCCCGAAAATGGTGGACGTGGCCCGGCACCCCAACATCGAACTGATGACCTATGCCGAGGTGCTGGACGTGGCCGGCGATACCGGGACCTTTCGAGCGCGGGTGCTCAAAAAGGCCCGCTACGTGGACCTCGCCAAGTGCACCGGCTGTGACGACTGCACCAAGGTCTGCCCGGTGGCCGTTCCCAGCGAGTTCAACCTGGAGCTTTCCGACCGCCGTGCCATCTATGTCCCCTTTCCCCAGGCCGTGCCCAACAAGTACACCATCGACAAGCGCGGCTGGCCGCCCTGCAAAGACGCCTGCCCGGCCCACATCGACGTCCAGGGCTATGTGGCCCTCATTGGCCAGGAAAAGTTTGCCGAGTCGCTGGCCCTCATCCGGCGCACCATCCCGTTCCCCGGCGTCATCGGCCGGGTGTGTAACCACCCCTGCGAAACAGCCTGCAATCGGGACGAGTTCGACCAGTCCATCGCCATCTGCGCGCTCAAACGCTTTGTCGCCGACGTGGAAGGCGAGCCCGCGCCATTGCCGGCCATCGAGACTCACCGCGACCAGACCGTGGCCATCGTCGGCGCCGGCCCGGCCGGCCTCACCGCCGCCCACGACCTGGCGCTCCTGGGTTATGGCGTCACCGTCTACGAGGCGCTGCCGGTGGCCGGCGGAATGCTGGCCGTGGGCATCCCCGAATATCGCCTGCCCCGTGACGTGCTCAATCGCGAGATTGCCCGCATCGAGGCGCTGGGGGTGGAAATCCGGCTAAACACGCCGGTCGGAGGTGCTGGTGGGCCATCGCTGGCCGATCTGCGCCGCGACCATGACGCCGTATTCGTCGGCGTGGGCGCGCACCAGGAACGCGAGCTGGATGTCCAGGAAACCGGCCCGGTGCGCGTGGTGCCGGGCGCGGTCTTTTTGCGAGAGCTGAACCTGGGACGACCGATGGCCGTGGGCCGGCGGGTGGCCGTCGTCGGCGGGGGGAACGTGGCTATCGACGCGGCCCGATCGGCACTGCGCCTGGGGGCCGAATCGGTGACCGTCGTCTATCGCCGATCCCGGGCCGAAATGCCGGCCAGCGCGTGGGAGATCGAGGACGCGGAGGAAGAAGGCGTGCGAATTCTCTTCCTGGCGAACCCGGTCTGTACCCTCGACGAGGGCGAGAGCGGCGGCTTGCAGTGTGTGCAGATGGAGCTGGGCGCGCCTGACGCCAGCGGCCGCCGCCAGCCCATTCCCATCCCCGATTCCGACTTTGCGCTGGATGTGGACATGGTCATCCCGGCCATCGGCCAGGTGCCCGATCTGGGGTTCATGGCCGAGGAGGGGGAGCTGCCGGTTGCCCGCCGGGGCACCCTGACTGCCGACCCGGACACGCTGGCGACCGCGGTGCCGGGCGTCTTTGCCGGGGGTGACGCCGTCACCGGGCCGGCCACGGCCATCGAGGCCATTGCTGCCGGCAGCCGGGCCGCCCGGAACATCCACCGCTATCTGCAAGGAGAAGAGTTGGCCGGGCCGGCGGTCGGCTTGCCGGTGGTGCCCTTGGCAGACGTGGACCTGCGGCGCGCGCGCAAGCAGGCGCGAGCGGTCATGCCCAAGCTGGCACTCGATACTCGGGCTGCCGCCGTCACCGCAGGTGACGCATTCACCGAGGTGGAGCTGGGCTTGAACGAGGAACAGGCGGTGGCCGAAGCCCTACGGTGCCTCAACTGCGGCGTCTGCTCCGAGTGCCGCCAGTGCGAGGTCGCCTGCCAGCCCGGTGCCATCAACCACGACATGCGCGATGAGATGGTGGACCTGGACGTGGGCACCGTCGTCGTTGCCACCGGCTTTGATCCCTTTAACGCGCAGCGCAAGCCCGAGTTTGGCTACGGGCGCTATCCCAACGTGATCTCGGGCTTACAATTCGAGCGGCTGGCCTCGGCTTCCGGCCCTACGGCTGGCAAGATCAAGCTCAACGGCAAGGAACCGCAAGAGATCGTGTTCATCCACTGCGTGGGCTCCCGGGACAAACAGTGCGACGCCCCCTACTGCTCGCGCATCTGCTGCATGTACACCGCCAAGCAGGCCCACCTGGCCCACGACAAGGTGCCCGGTGCCAAGATCACGGTGTTCTACATGGACGTGCGGGCCTTTGGCAAGGGCTTTGAAGAGTTCTACGACCGGGTGCGCGGCGAGGGGATCACCTATCGGCGCGGCAACCCCTCCGAAATCTACAAACGCGGCGACAAGCTCGTCGTCCGGGCCGAGGACACGCTGCTGGGCCGGACGGTGGAGGTGCCGGCCGATCTGGTGGTGCTGGCTACTGGCGTGCAGCCCCGGGCCGACGCCGGCCAGGTGGCCGAGATGCTGGGGCTGGCGCGCTCCGAGGACGGCTTTTTCACCGAGGCGCACCCGGAACTGCGCCCGGTGGATACGCAGCGGCCCGGCGTGTTTCTGGCCGGCACCTGCCAGGCTCCCAAGGATATCCCAGACACCGTGGCCCAGGCCAAGGCCGCCGCGGCCCGGGCCATCGTGACGCTGTCCCGGCTGCGGCGGGAGACTAGACCGGATCCGGAATGAAACGAAACCAAGAAACCCGAGGAGGTACGGACGTGACCATCGACGAACGCATGGGCAAGATAGTGCAGAGACGCCTGGGTTACACGGACGAGGAGATACAAGCGTTCATGGCGGACCCCAGGAACCAGGACGTACTGGCCAAGGCACCTGACTTGCTGAGCAAGACCATCGTCATCGAGGTCGTCGAGTCGCACGGGTGCAACAGCCAGCACCAGGCCGGCGACCGGCTCTATTTCGATGGGGCCGGCAACCTGTTGACCACTCTGTGTCCCAAGCGAATCTGCGTCTATGCGTTGAGCGCGGCGGAAAAGCTCATCTTTGCGGCGAACGAGCTGCTCTACGCCGGCGTCGACCCCAACGAGATGCGGTTCAAGCGGGCCGGCTGCTTTGATGTGGGACTGAAATGCGGCGGCTGGGGGCACATCGTCATGGAATTAAAGGTAGAGGAACGGCAAGAGTAGCAGCGGAGGCCAAGTAATGAAAGTCAATGCCCACGATTTCGCCCAGGAATACACACTCCTGGAGTGCATCCAATGCGGCCGGTGCACCGGCGGCTGCCCGGTCTCGCTCAAGACCGCCCTGAACATCCGCAGCATCATCTACCAGGCCCTGGTGGACGACGCCATCGAGGTCAACGGGATGGATGTGCTGTGGGACTGCACCAACTGTCTCACCTGCACCATCCGCTGCCCCAAGGACGTCCACCCATCGGACGTGATCATTGGGCTGCGGGGCTATATCGTGGGCGAGGGCAAGGGCGTGCCGCCTCGCGTCCGCGACGCGCTGATGAGCGCCTTTACCCGGGGCAACACCCTGGGCTTTGCCACCGAGGACCGGGACAAGTGGACCGAGGGGCTGGGCTTTGAGGTCAAGAACGTGCTGGAAGCCGGCGAGACGGATGTGCTGTTCTACGTGGGCTGCACCCCGGCCTACGACCCACGCATCCAGCCGGTCACCCGGGCGTTGGCGACCATCATGCACCGGGCCGGCATCGACTTTGGCACCCTGGGCGTGGACGAGATGTGCTGCGGCAACGAGATCCGGCGCATCGGCGAGTCCGAGGGATTCGAGTCCATGGTGGAAGAGTTTCACGAGATGCGCAAGGAATTCCAGGCCCGGCGCATGGTAACGGTCTCGCCCCACTGCTACAACGCTTTTCGGAACGAGTACGGCGACCTGGGCTTCCCGGTCTATCACTATACCCAGTTCCTGGTCGAGTTGCTGGAAACGGGCCAATTGACCTTTGACAAGGAGGTCCGCAAGCGCGTCACGTACCACGACCCCTGTTTCCTGGGCAAGCACAACAACATCTATGACGAGCCGCGCCAGGTACTGCGGAGCATCCCCGGCCTCGAATTCGAGGATCTGGACCGCTCGCGGGAACGGAGCGTGTGCTGCGAGGGCGGCGGCGGCCGCATGTGGGCCGAGGGTACCAACATCGAGGAACGATTGGCCCACCAGCGGGTCCGCGATGCCATCGCCCTGGGCGCGGAGGTGCTGGCCGTGTCCTGTGCCTTTTGCTTGCTGACCCTGGAAGACGCGGTCAAGACGCTGGGCCTGGACGAGCAGATCCAGGTGATGGACATCATGGAGCTGGTGGCCCAGGCAACGTGAGGATGTAGGAGACGAAATGGCATCCAGGATCGGCGTATATATCTGCCATTGCGGGATCAATATCGCAGCGACGGTGGATTCGGAGGACGTGGCGCGCTACGCGGCGAGGCTGCCTCATGTGACCGTGGCCCGCGATTATATGTACATGTGCTCCGACCCCGGCCAGGAGATGATCAAGCAGGACATTCGCGATTACGACCTGACCGGCGTGGTGGTGGCTTCCTGCTCACCCCGGATGCACGAGGTCACGTTCCGGGCCGTGGCCCAGGAAGAAGGCGTCAACCCCTACCAGTTCGAGATGGCCAACATCCGGGAGCAGTGCTCGTGGGTCCACGCCGACCGCACCATCGCCACGCAAAAGGCCAAGGAACTGGTGGCCGGCGTGGTGGCCAAGGCCGTGCTGTTGGAGCCGCTGGAAGAGCGCGAGGTGGACGTCACGCCGGCGGCGCTGGTCATCGGCGGCGGCATTGCCGGGCTGGAAGCGGCGCTGGACATCGCCGACGCCGGCTATCAAGTGTACCTGGTGGAGCGGCAGCCCAGCCTGGGCGGACGCATGGCCCAGCTCAACAAGACCCCGCGCATGGAAGACGCCGGGGCGCTGGTCTTGGGGGAAGCAAGTCGGGCGCTGGAGCATCCCCAGGTGACCGTGCTGGCCTACAGCGAGGTGACCAACGTCGAGGGGTATGTCGGCAACTTCCAGGTCACGGTGCGCCGGCAGCCCCGCTATGTGGACCCGGCCCGCTGCACCGCCTGCGGCCAATGCGCCGAAGCGTGTGTGTTAGCCGGCCAGGTGCCGGACGAGTTCCAGGCGGGCCTGGGCCGGCGCGCAGCCATCTATCGGCCCTTCCCCCGGGCGCTGCCGGCCACTTACACCGTGGACCCGGCCCATTGTCGGCTGCTTGTGGCCGGCGTGTGCGAATCGCACACCGGCGACGACGGCCCGCCCTGCGCTGCTGCCTGTCCGGAGCGCGCCGTGGACTTTGGCCAGCAGGCGGAAGAGGTCACACTGGACGTGGGCACTATCATCGTCGCCACCGGCTATGATCCCTTCAATGCGCAGCGCAAGCCCGAGTTCGGGTACGGGCGCTACCCGGGCGTGGTCACTGCCCTGGAATTCGAGCGGCTGGCCGCGCCGGACGGCCCCACCGGCGGGCGCATCGTGATCCCCGGAACAGATCGGGAACCGCAGCACGTGGCCTTTATCCACTGTGTCGGCTCGCGAGATAAGCAACTGGGGAACGAATACTGCTCGCGGGTGTGCTGCATGTACACGGCCAAGCAGGCCACTGTGCTCCGGGACCTGTTGCCGGATGCCCGGGCCACCGTCTTTTACATGGATGTGCGGACCTTTACCAAGGGCGGCGAAGAGTTCTACGACCAGGCCCGGGCCCGGGGTGTGCGCTACCGGCGCGGCAACCCCTCCGAGATCTACAAGCGGGGCGACCGGCTGGTGCTCCGAGTGGAGGACACCCTGCTGCGCCAGACGGTGGAGGTAGAAGCCGACATGGTGGTACTGGCCGTGGGGCTGGAGCCAAGCGCGGCCGGCGACCCGGCGGCCCATCTGCTCAAGCTGGCCCGCACCGGCGATGGCTTTCTGGCCGAAGCCCACCCCAAGATGCGCCCGGTGGACACCACCAGCGCCGGCGTGTTCCTGGCCGGCACCTGCCAGGGGCCCAAAGACATCCCGGACACGGTGGCTCAGGCTAAAGCAGCCGCTTCATCAGCGCTGATTCCATTGTCGCGGGGCAAGGCCCGGATAGAAGCCATCGTCAGCGCCATCGACCCCGAACTGTGCGCCGGTTGCGGCCTGTGCGAAGCCTCCTGTGCCTATAACGCGCTGAGCCTGCACCCCTGGCGCGGCGTGATGACCATTAATCCGGTCTTGTGCAAGGGCTGCGGGGCCTGTGCGGTGGCCTGCCCGTCGAAAGCGATTACCCTGGGACATTTCACCCAGAAGCAGACATTGGCCATGCTGGATGCGATGTTGGCATGAAAACAAGCCTGGCGCAGGTTCAACACCTTCGCCAGGCCAACACCAAGAAAGGAGTGTACAACAATGACACACGGTTATGAGTACAAGCACATCGTAACGCCGCGCGATGTTACCATGCACGGCATTGCCTACGATCTGGCGTTTCTGGAGTGGGCCTGCACGGCCCGGGAACGCATGATCATCGAACGCGTGGGGGCCGACCACGTTCAGTGGCCCTCGATCCTCGTTGGAGAGGTACACCTGCGCTACATCCACCCGGCCATTCCCAACGACCACGTCACCATCCAGGTCGTTGTCACGGATGTGGAAGGTGAGAAGGGTCGTGCGCGGCTGGTCTTTAACGTCACCAACACCGATACGGGACAACTCCTGGCCACCGGCTATCAGATCTTGTTCTTCGCCGATCCAGAAACCGGCCGTCGGGTCGAGATCCCGGCCGAGTTCCAGGCCCTGGCCCAGGCATGACGTCGAGGAGGTAGCATGAATTTCATCGTCTGTGTGAAAGAAGTGCCAGACACCGAGTCACGCATCGAGGTGCGGGACGGAAAGGTAGTCGAGGAAGGGCTTCAGTACGTGCTCAACCCCTACGACGAGTACGCCCTGGAAGAAGCCCTCAAATGGCAAGAAGCGGTTGGCGGCAAGGTGACGCTGGTTAGCCTGGGGCCAGAGCGGGCGCGTGAGAGCATCCTCAAGGGCCTGGCTATGGGCGCCGACGAGGCGTATCAGGTGGTCGATGACGCGTTTCCACCCGGTGACGCCTACGCCACGGCCCAGGTCCTGGCGGCGGCTATTCGCAAACTGGGCGAGTATGACGCTGTCTTTTGCGGCAAACAGGCCATAGACGACGATGGCGCCGCTGTGGGCGTCATGCTGGCCGAGCTGCTGAACCTGCCCCACGTGGGAGTGGTCACCAAGCTCACCCTCGCTGAGGACGGCCAGTCAGCCCGGGCCGAGCGCGAGATCGAGGGCGGCAAAGAGGTGGTGGAAACGTCTCTGCCTGCCGTGTTCACTGCTCAGAAAGGGCTGAACGAGCCGCGCTACCCGTCCTTCAAGGGTATCCGTCAGGCCCGCACCAAGCCCTTTACACTGTGGGGCGGGGCAGACATCGATCTGGGCGATGTGCACCCGGGCCTGGAGCTGGTCGAGGTGCTGCCGCCGCCGGAGCGCCCGGCTGGCCGAGTGATCCCCGGCGAGCCGGCCGAGGCCGCCGCAGAAGTAGCCCGGCTCCTGCGCGCAGAAGCCAAGGTCATCTAGGAGGCCAATGATGAGCAATAACGTACTGGTTTTCGCGGAACAAAGAAACGGCGTGCTCAAGCGAGTCGCCTTTGAAATGCTGGGCTTGGGCGCAGAACTGGCGGCGGCCCTGGGCAGCCAGGTCGAGGCGGTGCTGCTGGGCGCGAGCGTGGATAGTCTGCCGGACACCCTGGCGCAGTATGGGGCCACCCGGGTCTATGTGGCTGATGACCCGGCCCTGGCCGTCTACTCCAGCGAGGGATATGCCAACACCCTGGCGGCCTTGATCGGCAAGGTGGAGCCGGGGGTCATCCTCATTGGCGCGACGGCCATGGGTAAAGACCTGGCACCCCGGCTGGCGGCCCGGCTGGGCGTGGGTCTGGCACCGGACTGCACTACCCTTGCCGTCGCAGACGGGCGGCTGGTGGCGACGCGGCCCATTTATGCTGGCAAGGCCCTGGCCCGGGTGCGGCTCACCGGCGACCCCCAGATCGTCACGGTGCGGCCCAACGTGCTGCCAGCCCCGGAGCCGGACGTAGCCAAAACGGCAACCGTGGAGCCGGTGGACGTCGCCGCGGGTGATGTGCGGGCCCGAGTTGTGGAAGTACTGGCAGCCGGCGAAGGCGAGATCGACGTGGCGGAAGCGACCGTCATCGTGGCCGGCGGGCGCGGCCTGGGCGGGCCGGAAGGCTTTGACCTGATCCGCCGCCTGGCCCGGACGCTGAACGCCGCGGTGGGGGCGTCCCGCGCGGCGGTGGACGCCGGCTGGATCGACCACGCGCACCAGGTGGGGCAGACCGGCAAGACCGTGACGCCAGATCTATACATCGCCTGCGGCATCTCTGGGGCCATCCAGCACCTGGCCGGCATGAAGACGGCCAAGTGCATCGTGGCGGTGAACAAGGACGCCGAGGCGCCGATCTTTAATACCGCGGACTATGGCATCGTGGGCGACCTGAACGTGGTGTTGCCGCTGTTGGACCAAGAGTGCCAGGCCTTGCTGGCGGAATAACACACACGGAGAGCGGCATAGCGAGTGTTTTGTGACGCGGTGGGTCGGATGTAATCAACAGCCAATCACATGAGGAGGTAGCAGCCATGAAACTCGTCAGGCAACTCTTGCAAGCCAAAGGACTTGACGTCTGGTCGATTGCGCCGGATGCCTCTGTATACGAGGCGCTGGAGTTGATGGCCGACAAGAACGTGGGTGCGGTATTGGTGCTCGACGCCGGCCGCGTCGTAGGCATCTTGTCGGAGCGGGACTATGCCAGAAAGGTCATGCTCAGAGGAATCTCATCCAAGGATACCCCCGTCCGGGAGATCATGACCAAAGAGGTGCTATTCGTGCGCCTCGATGACAGCATCGAGGCGTGCATGGTGGTGATGACCGACAAGCGGGTGCGGCATCTACCCGTCATCGAGGACGATCAGTTGATCGGCATCATCTCGATTGGGGACGTGGTCAAGGGCATCATCTCTGATCAGCAGTTCACGATCAACGAGTTGGAAAAGTATATCACGGGGGGCGCATATCGCCCCGAAAATCCAATAGCGCGCTAGTTGCAATCGACAAGGCGGCATGGGCATCTTGCCCACGCCGCCTTGCTCGTGGCCGCCTAACCCCGCAGGCTGGAGCCCGCCCGTCGTTGTCTTGCCAGACACCGAGGAGCGGTTTCCGAGAGCGCCGCTCTGAAACGCCCAGTTCGGTGCGCACGCCAGTTTGGTCGTTTTCCCCCACGAACAGACCACAGACCTCAACCGCTGATTACCAGGTGAAGCGGGTCGTCATCAACGACTGACTGGCCTGGCAGACTTGGCGCCAGCATGAAAGCGGGCGTGTGTATTCAGCGCCCTTTTCTCGCAACTAGCGACTTTGAGAAAGCCCTGTCTCCGGTCGCGAGGTGCTCCTGTTACTATCCTTGCCCTCACGGATTCAGAACCGCGATACAGTTGCCAGGGCTTGTCTGCAAGCCGTGGCTCGTAGATGGGCTATACCCCCGACGGGATAGGCTTCGATGCAGAGACCAGACAGTGCTGCTTTACGATGCAGGGTCAAGCATGGTGCAAAACGGGATGGCGATGGGTCGGTCCGGAAAATCAGGGTCTGCCGAGCCGAGTACAATGGAGTAGACTGCCTCATCACTCTGGCGTGCTGGAAACGCTGAGAGGATATCGCAAACAAGTCCTTGCGCACACGGGCCAGACATGATAGAATCGAGTGTAGTATCGCATCATTCTTGGAGGAGAGCGCCATGCCCGACCATTCCAAGTCTCACGCCGTAGTGGTAGATACGTCCCACAGCCCCCACGCCCGCCTGCGTCCCGTGCCCCTCACCGC